>CABUUE010000079.1 GCA_902494685.1 uncultured Collinsella sp. | reverse complement strand
TCGGCCGCTGCGGCGCGCCTGCCTCAAGTTGAGCCCTCGGCGCCGACACACGTCATCGGCCGCAACACGCGCGAGGCCATGCGCTCGGGCGTGGTTCTGGGCGAGGTGGCCCGCATCGACGGCATGCTCGACATGGTGCTTGCCGAGATGCGCGCGACCAAGGCCGCGGGGGAGGGCGATGTGCCCATCGTCATTACCGGCGACGATGCCGAGGCACTTGCGGCGCTGGTCGGCCATAGCCTGACGGTCGATGACGCGTTGACGCTGCGGGGTCTCGCCGAGCTCTACCACATCAACCAAAAGCCCCGCCGCGCGTAGGGCGGGGGGCTGGTGGGATAAGCGCCCCTACCTTTCACCTGCTACAATGGGTCAAACTATTGCGATTTCGGAGGTGTCTGCCATGTCGGACGATCTTCATCAAACCGCGTCGGGCAAGCGCCGCGACGTCATTAGCTGGGATGAGTTCTTTATGAGCGTGGCCATCGCCGCGCAGCGCCGCAGTAAGGACCCCAACACGCAGGTGGGCGCGTGCATCGCCAACACCAACCACCGCATCCTTTCGGTGGGCTACAACGGTACGCCCTCAGCGCTCAACGACGACTTTTTCCCGTGGGGCACGAGCGACGACCCGTTGCAGGATAAGCACAACTACGTGGTGCATGCCGAGGCCAACGCCGTGCTCAACTACCGCGGCTCGCTCAAAGACCTTGAGGGTTCCACGGTCTACGTCACGCTGTTTCCGTGCCACGACTGCGCCAAGATTCTGGCGCAGGTGGGCGTGGGCGAGGTCGTCTACCTGGACAATAAGTATGCCGACACCGATGACGGCCGTATCAGCCGCCGCATTCTCGACTCTTGCGGCATCAGCTACCGCCAGGTCATCGTCGATGTCCAGATTGGTACCGGGGGACAGGCTCAGCAGTAGCGCGTGCCAACGCCAGCTGGCGGCAAAACAACCAAAAGAGCCCCGTCCCAAATTGACTACTCGTGAAAGTCGCGTCTGCGCGCATGGACGGCTCGTGAGCGGGTACATGGCTGTAGTAACATAGCTTCTGTCCGCGGGCGTGCCCGCGTTATTGTGAGAAAGGAGCCCCTGTGGCTGTTAACGAAGAGCTGCTTAAGAAGGTTCTTGAAGAGATCCGCCCCAACCTGCAGGCCGACGGCGGCGATATGGAGTATGTGGGCGTCGACGACGAGGGCGTCGTCAAGCTGGAACTGCAGGGCGCCTGCGCCGGTTGCCCCATGAGCTCGCTGACCCTTTCCATGGGTATCGAGCGCATCCTGAAGGAGCACGTGCCCGGCGTTACCCGCGTTGAGCAGGTCAATGCTTCCGGCGAGGCCGAGGACCTGTACGACGAGTACGCGCCGTTCTAAGATGCGAAAGCTGCGGACGGCACGCTCCGTATAGACGTTACGCCCAAATATGCGGCTGCGAGCGCAAGGCCCGTGGCCGCATTTGTATGTAGGGAGCAGGGGGATCGATATGCTCAACGACCTCTACCATATGCTTGATCCCGTCGCGATCTCGGCGGGCCCCATCACGATCTACTGGTACGGCCTGGCCTACGTGATCGGCGCTCTGCTTACGGCGGTCGTTATGTACCGCACGCAGCGTCGTTGGGGTTTCGACATTACAATCGATGACCTGACGAGCGTCGTGGTCGGCGCGGTCTTCGGCCTCATCATCGGCGCGCGCCTGTTCTACGTCGTCTTTTACGGCGATGGCTACTATTGGACCCACCCGCTCGAGATCTTTGCCACCAACGAGGGCGGCATGAGCTTCCACGGCGGCCTGGTCGGCGGCATCTTGGGCGGTATCATCGTGTGCCGCATGTATAAGCTCGACGCCTGGACCATCGCCGACCTTGCCGTGATCGGCGCCCCGCTGGCCCTGTGCCTGGGCCGTTGTGCCAATTTCGTCAACGGTGAGCTGTGGGGTAAGCCGACCGATCTGCCCTGGGGTGTGGTCTTTGGCGGCACCGCGGGCGATATGCCGCGTCATCCTTCCCAGCTCTATGAGGCATTCCTAGAGGGCGTCGTGCTCTTCTGTATTTTGCAGGTGCTTAGCCGCAAAAAGCCGCTGCTGCCCCAGGGTACGTTTATGGGCGTGTTCGTGATGGGGTACGGCATCGTCCGCTTTCTCGTTGAGTTCGTGCGCGTGCCCGATGCCCAGCTGGGTTATCTGCTGGGAGGCGTTATCACCATGGGCCAGCTGCTGAGCCTGCCGCTCGTAATCGCGGGCCTGGCACTCATCATCTTCGCCCGTCGCCGCAACCAGCCCCAGCGCGTCTACCTGGACGCCTAACCACCAAAACCACCACAAAGGGGACAGGCACCTTTGTGGTGGTCTTGCCGAGTTTGATAGGTTTCTAGAAAGGCTTTCGGACTGTGAAGGATCCCGACCTCTCCACAACGGCTGCGCGCGACGCTGCCCGCATCGTCTGGTTTAAGCGCTACCCCGCCAAGCAGACGCTCATCGCATTTTTGCTCGCGCTGTTGGCGACCACGGCGTTTTCCATCGATCCCGCCCCGGTGTCGAGCAACGCAGTCTTGGCGATTGACCCCAAAGCCTCGGGCATGCTGTACGTGTGCTACGAGGTGCTCCTCTCGTTTGCCGGCCATACCGACGCGGTCATGCTGCTTGCGCTTGCCTGCCTGCTCACGCTGCCGTTTCGCTACGTGTTCTTTGGCCGTGGCGACACCTGGCGCCCATCCATCATTCTGCCGTCGCTGTTCTTCGCTATCTGCATGGTGTTCGGCCGCAGCTACGATCTCACCGACTCGGCCGAGATTGTCCTTGGCGACAAGGCCCGCATCATCTGCGCCTGGATAGGCGGCGCGGGCTGGATGCTCTTGGCGGTCGTTGCCTTCTACCTCGCCTTTGAGTGTCTAGATTGGCTGAGCTCTCGGCGCATTCCGTTTTCCGAAGCGCACTTTGGCCGCGTATGGCGTGTGGCTCACGCCGTGCTCTCGGTCCATCCCTTTGCCGTGCCCTTCCTGGTGCTTATGATCGCCTGGGCGCCCATGCTCATCGCTTCGCTGCCCGGCCTTTTTATGGGAGATACGGGTGCGCAGATTCGCCAGTGGTTCAACTACCCCAATGGCACGAGTGACTATCTGCGTCTGCTCAATCCCAATGTGTTGCTCAACGGACATCACCCCGTGGTGCACACGGCTATCATCGGTTCGTGCGTCCAGCTGGGGCTTTCACTGTTCAATAGCGCCAACGCGGGTCTTGCCATCTACACCTGCGCTCAGTTCGTCATTACCGCCGCCTGCATGGCCTATTCCATCTCGTCGCTGCGCAAGCTGGGCGTGAGCCTGCCGGTCCGCGGCGTGATCTTGCTGTTCTTTGTGTTTATGCCCATATTCTCCAACTACGCGGCCCTGCTTACCAAAGATGTGCTGTTTGCCGACGCGTTTTTAGTGCTGTTGGTGCAGACCGTGAAGCTCGTGGCATGCGGCCTGCCCCGTCGCGATGCCAACGCCGAGCGTGCGGGCGAACAGAGGCCCGTGCTCTTTGCGCGCCATGACTGGCTGCTGCTCGCTCTGGGCGCCATGGGTTCCACGTTTCTGCGTAACGGCGGCCTGGTGTTTCCCCTGGCGGCATGCGTAATCGCGGCGGCGTTTTGCGCATGGGACGCGCATGTGGCTCATCGTGCAGCCAAGCAGGCTTGTGCTGCGCCTTCGGGCGCCATCCCGCGTTTCCGCTGGGTGGGAGTTCTTGCGGTGCTTGCGCTCTGTCTTGCCTCCAATATGTACTTCACCAAGGTCTTTATGCCGGCGCACGACATCACGCCTGGTTCCAAGCGCGAAATCCTCTCGATTCCGTTCCAGCAGACGGCTCGTTTCGTCCAAAAGCACGACGGCCTCAACTCGGGCGTCAACCCCACGGTTAAGGAGGACGGCACCATCGTGGAGGCTCCTTGCGACGGCTTGGTGACCGACGAAGAGCGTGCCGTGATCGACCGCGTGCTCAAGTACGAGAACCTGGGCCGCCGTTACAACCCGGATAAGTCGGACGCCGTCAAAAATTGCTTTAACGAGTATGCCTCGCAGGAGGACATCAAGGCCTATTTTGAGGTGTGGGCTCAGATGTTCAAAAAGGATCCCGAGTGCTATATCTCGGCGCTCATCAATAACTACTACGGCTACTTTTATCCGAGTGCCCGCGATGCGTGGGTCTACAGCACGGCGCGCAGTGCCGAGATCATGGCAAAGCCCGATAACCTCAAGTACTTCGACTTCCATCCGGTCGATAGCAAGGTTGTGCGCTGGTGCGACCACCTGATCAACCTGTATCGCGTGGCAGTACAACGCGTCCCGTTTATCTCGCTCACCATGAGCTCGGCCACCTATGTGTGGATCATGATCGCCGTGGTTGTCTATCTGCTACGTCGTCATTCGTGGCGCGGGCTGGCCATTTGGGTGCCGCTGCTGGGCGTGCTCGCCGTGTGCCTGATCGGTCCCTGCAACGGCTCGACCTACATGCGCTACCTGTATCCGGTCATCGCCTGCATGCCCTTTGCCATCGGCGCCACCATCACCCGCAGCGACCTCCTCTGGTCCTAATTTGGTGCAAAGGGGACAGGTTACTTTGCACTAAGGGGCCGCATCATCACGACGCCTTCATTTTGGGGTTTATCTCGCAGGCCAGTAGGTATATCATAACGACGTTTGTTTATATTGCCCGAGCATCTGCGCTGGGCTTTAGGTCGAAACCGATAGGAGACACGTATGTCCGGACACTCTAAGTGGGCCACAACCAAGCATCGTAAGGGCGCGCAGGACGCCAAGCGTTCCGCCCTCTTCTCCAAGCTGAGCCGCAACATCACCGTTGCTGCCCGTCTCGGCGGCGACCCGCTGCCCGAGAACAACGCCAGCCTCGCCGCTGCCGTTGCTAAGGCCAAGGCTCAGTCCATGCCCAAGGACAAGATCAAGTCCGCTATCGACAAGGCTTTTGGTTCGGGTGCCGATGCCGCCGTCTACGAGAACATCGTGTACGAGGGCTACGGTCCCGCCGGTGTCGCCGTCTACGTTGACTGCCTGACCGACAACCGCAACCGCACCGCCGCTGATGTCCGTTCCGCCTTCTCCCACGCTGGTGGCAACCTGGGCACCTCGGGCTCCGTCGCCTTCCAGTTTGAGCGCAAGGGCCAGATCGTCGTCGCCAAGGAGATCCTGGACGAGAACGCCAAGAAGGAGACCATGATCGCCAACGGTCCTGCCGGTGACGAGGATGAGTTCATGATGGCCATCGCCGAGGCCGGTGGCGAGGACTACGAGGACGCCGGCGAGGAGTGGATCGTCTGGACTACTGCCAACGAGGTCATGGCTGTCTCCAAGGCGCTCGAGGAGCAGGGCGTCCAGGTCAAGGGCTCCGAGACCACCATGGTCCCGACTACCCCGACCGAGGTTTCCGGTACCGACGCCAAGAAGGTCCAGCGCCTCATCGACCGTCTTGAGGAGCTCGACGACGTCCAGGATGTTTACAGCACCATGGATATGACCGACGAGGTCATCGCTGCCCTCGAGGAGGAGTAGCGCCCACACGGGTTAAGCCGTGCATATCTGGGCATAATGAAGCGAGCATGCAAGCCTCGTGGAATAGATGAGCCGGATCCGCGTGCGTATGGCACCGGACCCGGCTCTTTTATAATGATGCGAATCGTTTTGCATTCTGTGGACCGAAACCTGAAGGGAGCGCGCGTGCGCGTACTCAAACGAGCCCTAGCGATCGTGTATCTTGCCGCCGCCATCGTGGCGCTGGGTACGCTTGTCTGCCAGTTCTGGGGACCGTATACGTATCGCTTTATGCTGCTGTTGCGTGACACCATGCCTCGCGTCGTCGTTACGGTGTGCGCCGCTATCGTGGCGCTTGGCGTGCTCATCGGTTTTTTCCGCCTGATGTTCGCGCGTCGCGAGCCGTCCTGCGTGCATCCGGCGGGGGAGCGCAATATCGAGGTCACGCTCGCAGCGCTTTCCTCGTGCGCCCGTGCCGCGGCAGAGTGTGATGATCGCGTAATGGTTGAGCATATCGAGGCGCGCGTTCAAGGTTCCGACGAGTCGCGCGTTCGTTTTAAGGTCGAGGCCATCGCGCTCGATGACAAGGACGTTGCCGCTCTTGCCACCTCGATGCAGCAGCGCATCGAGAAGGCCTGCGACACCATGCTCGGCACGCCGGGCACGACCGCGCGCGTCCGTTTTTTGCCGTCCAAGACTACCGTCCAGACCGTGGAGGTTTCCGGTGAGTGATACCAACCAAGACAAGACCGCCCGCACGCCGCGCCTGACGATCGACCAGAACGCTACGCCGGCAGGCGAGTCCGCCGACACCAAGCCCGAGGCCGGCGAGCAGCACGACAGCGCCGCCAACGACTTTGACGAGGCCATGGGTCTCATCAAAGGTACGGGCGCTGCTATCTGGAGCTACGCCGTGCGCCATCCCAACACTACGCTCGGCGCCGTGGCAGGCTTTATCCTTGCCGTGCTGGTACTTACGTTGGGCCTGTGGGACACGCTCGTCATCGCATTCTTTGTGCTGATTGGCGCCGTGATCGGCCAGATTCGCGACGGCGAGAACGGTATCGTCAACTTCTTCGGCCGTCTGTTTAGCGGCCGCTAATATGAATTCGACTGTCGCATTCGCGGCAGGCATAAGGAGGAACCATGGCTTTTAACACGAAGGTCGATGTAGCCGATACCGAGCTCGAGGCGAATGAGGCCGTCGCCGCCGAGGCGGAGGACGTAACGCTCGAGGACGAGGCGCTCGTCGAGGCCGAGTCCGAAGACGAGGCGGACGAGGACGACGAGGAGGCGGACGAGTCCGAGGACTCGCTGACCTATTCCAACGGTGTGATCGAGAAGATCGTTGCCATGACCACCCGCGAGGTTCCGCACGTTCTTGGCATGAAGGGTAACCTCATGCACTTTGTGCAGGAGCAGTTTGGTGCCGAGAATCTGACCAAGGGCGTGACGGTCGAGGTCACCGATGACAATCGCGTGGTCGTCAACATCTCCGTCATTATCGAGTACGGCGCCTATGCGCCCGCGATTTTCGACGACGTCAAGGCGCGCGTGACCGAGCGTCTGGCTGCGATGACCGGCCTTGAGGTGGCAGGC
>CABUUE010000078.1 GCA_902494685.1 uncultured Collinsella sp. | reverse complement strand
GCATCTCTCATTTGGAGTGCCGCCGATACCCTGCGTGGCCCCTACAAGCCTCATGAGTACGGCCTGGTCATCCTTCCTATGACCGTTATCAAACGCTTCCACGACTGCCTTGAGCCCACGCACGATGCCGTTCTCGCCGCAGCTGAGAAATACAAAGCCTTTTCCGTGAAGGACGGCTTTTTGCGCGATGCCTCCGGCTACCCCTTCTACAACACCTCTAAGTTCACCTTCGAGACGCTCAAGGCCGACCCGGAGAACATCGAGGACAACTTCAAGGACTACATCAACGGGTTCTCGGACAACGTGCAGGACATCTTGGCACGCATGAAGTTCGCCGACCAGATCGAACGCCTCTCCGACCCAGACGCCCCGCTGCTCTACCAGGTCGTCTGCGACTTCTGCAAGCCGCAGGCCGACATGTCGCCCGACAAGATCAAAGCTGTGGACATGGGCTACATCTTCGAGAACCTCATTCAGCGCTTCTCCGAGTCCTACGACGAGGACGCCGGCGCTCACTTCACGAGCCGCGACATCGTGTACCTCATGACCGACCTGCTCATTCAGGCGGACCCGCACGTCTTCGACGGCGACCGCATCACGAAGACCGTCTACGACCAGACCATGGGAACCTCGCAGATGCTCGGCTGCACCGAGGAGCGCCTGCGCCAGCTCGACGCCGAGGCCCGTGTAACCTGCTACGGTCAGGAGTTCAATCCCTTCACTTTCGGCATCGCGAAGGCGAGTGCGCTAATTCGTGGCGAGGACGACGCCAACATGCGCTTCGGAGATACCCTCTCCGCCGATAAGTTCGATGGCTTCAAGTTCGACTACTGCATTTCCAATCCACCCTTCGGTGACCCGTGGAATCCTCAGGCCCCCTCGGTGGAGAAGGAATTCAAGACTGCCGGCGGTGGACGCTTCCCCGTTGAGAAGCTTCCCGCCAAGGGCGATGGTCAGACGCTCTTCGTGCTCAACGGCCTGTCTAAGCTCAAGGACGACGGCGTGATGGCGATTGTCCAGGACGCGAGTCCGCTCTACAAGGGCAAGCCCGGCAGCGGCGAGGACAGCATCCGCCGATACGTGTTGGAGAACGACTGGCTCGACGCGATCGTGCAGCTGCCCTGCGACTCGTTCTACAACACCGGCATCGCCACCTACGTTTGGCTCTTCAGCAAGGCGAAGGCACCGGAGCATCGCGACCACGTGCTGCTCATCGACGCCTCCCGGTGCTTCGAGAAGCGCCGCAAGGGCATTGGCGACAAGAAGAACGACATCACCAAGTCCTGCCGCGACCTTATCGTCCAGGCGTACTCCGAGTATCGCGACGGCACTTGGACGGGCGCCGGGTCCAACGGACTAGAGGTCTCCGTCGAGGCGCGCCTGATGGAGACGGTCGAGTTTGGCTTCAACCGCGTTGCCGTGGAGAGCCCCGTCGTCGACGAGGACGGAGAACCCGTCCTTAACAAACGCGGGAAAATGCAGGCGGACAAGGCCAAGGAGGACACCGAGGACATCCCGCTCACTCAGGACATTGACGCCTATATCGAGCGCGAGGTACGCCCGTACAACAAGTACGCCTGGGTGGACAAGAAGAAGACCAAGGTGGGCTACACCGTCCCGTTCACGCGCGTGTTCTACAAGTACGCCGAGCTGGAGCCAGCTGACGAGATCGCCAAGCGCATCCTCGAGCACGAGAAGACGCTCGAGAAGAGCCTCAAGGCCCTCTTCGGAGAGGTGCGTTAGCAATGCGGGAGATGAAGGACAGTGGCGTCGAGTGGCTCGGCGAGGCCCCCTCGAGGTGGAAATTGCATAGGGCTAAGCGCCTGTTTAAACTCACCAACGACAGGGGCAACGATGACCTTACGCTTTTGGCAGCGACCCAGAAGCATGGCATGTGGCCTCAGGATAGGCTTGAAGGTGTTGTTCGCGTTAAGGACGATACCGACCTAAGTAGATTCCGTACGGTTCACAGGAATGATTTTGTAATCAGCCTGCGCAGCTTCCAGGGCGGCTTCGAGCGCTCCGACTTCGAAGGGGTCTGTTCGCCTGCTTACCAAACGTTTCGCTCAATAAAGCCAATCGACTATCAGTTCTATAAGTACTTGTTTAAGTCGCCGTCGTTTATTGACCATATGAATTCACTAACGTTGGGCATCCGCGAAGGCAAAACAATCAAGTTCGAGGACTTTGCAGCCCAAGTGCTACCCATGCCTCCCCTCGATGAGCAGCGCCGCATCGCGGAATACCTGGACGATAAGTGCGCCGAAATCGACCGCGCCGTCTCCACCGCCGAGCAGTCTATTGAAGAGTACAGGGCGTATCAAAACGATGTGGTTAAACGAGCCATTGTTTACGGTACGTGTAACGCTTTCAAAGTGAAAGAAAGCGGAGTCCCGGCGATAGGAAAAATGAATGCGAACTGGGGCCTCGTGATGGTGAAGCGTCTCGCTGTATTTCTCAACGGAGATAGAAGTGACAGCTACCCTTCAGGCGACGACATTCAAGAGGCTGGAATTCCGTTTATTACGTCTGGCGACCTCAATGGTCGTTATCTTCCCGACGTCTTTTCGAAGTACATTTCGCAAGATAAGTACGATTCACTTAAGGGTGTGAAGCTACGGCGCGGTGATGTCGTCTTTTGTTTGCGCGGAAGCGTTGGCAAATGCTCGTTGAACCGAACGGAGAACTGCGGCACGGTTGCTTCTTCGCTGACTGTCGCTAGACCCATTTGCTGCGCTCCCGAGTGGCTTAGCTATGCGCTTACGTGCTCATCTACCACCAATCAAGCCATGGCTACTGCCATTGGTGCAACGAGCGCAAATCTTGCCGCTAACGTATTGGCTCGGGCGTTTGTGCCATTGCCCCCTCTCTCCGAACAGCGTCTCATTGCGGACTACTTGGACGAGAAGTGCACCCAGATCGATGCCGATATCGCTGCCAAGCAGGCTATCATCACCGACCTCAAAGCGTACAAGCAGTCGCTCATCTACGAGACCGTCACCGGAAAGCGGGAGGTGTAGCCAATGGGCGATTCCTATCGTCTTCCGGGCATCGTGCTGGAGGCGTCGTCGTCGAAAACGTGGGATATTGCCGTTTCCGAATGGCACGTGGTGGGGTGCCATGACAATGGGAACACCTCCGGAGAGTGTCTTTGCGGGCATGAGGGCATCAGGTATGAGTTCACAATCAAAAATTCCGTCAACGGGAAAGAGCTCTCGCCAATAGGCTCCACCTGCATCCTTAAGTTTGAAAATGATGAGCTCAAGAACGAGGTTGAGGGCTGGAAGGCAGCGATCAAGCTGCTGGAAGCCCTTGAGGCGAGGAAGCCGGGCGTGCGACTCGATGGCATGAACAGGGATCTGTTTTCTCGACGCCTCTACGCTTTCCTTTACGAGAGGGGCGCCTTTCCGGCCAATAGGTACAACGGTTATGACGGTCGAAACGATTACGAGTTCATGGTGGATATGTTCAACAAGAGGACGGCACCGACGGAAAAGCAGCGCGCGAAGATGTACATGGTGCTAAACAAGAGCATATTTCCGTGGCTCGCTCTCTTTGGTCGCGAGTTGAGAGAGATGAGGTTGTAGCATGCCTGCGCAGACAAAGGAAAAGAACCTCGAAGAGGACATCGAGTCGTTTCTCTGCTCGCCTGAGGGCGGTTTCTTCAAGTGCGACGACAGGCATTCGCTCCTCTACGTCGAGGACGGCACCTATCAGATGGTCGGCGGCGGCTACATGGAGCATCGTGACCGTGCGCTCGACGCCGCCACCCTGGTCAACTTCATCCAGACGACGCAGCCCAAGGCGTGGGATCGCTTCGAGCGCATGTGCAACTCCGATTCCACGGCGAAGTTCGCCAA
This sequence comes from uncultured Collinsella sp., assembly GCA_902494685.1. Lineage (GTDB taxonomy): Bacteria > Actinomycetota > Coriobacteriia > Coriobacteriales > Coriobacteriaceae > Collinsella. The sequence goes on along the minus strand of CABUUE010000078.1, from coordinate 3,304 downwards.
GGTCTTCAACGACGCCGTCGACCGCCTGGGTATGGTCGCGGTGCTCAAACACGGCTTCAAGCACCGAGGAATTCCTTTCAAGGTCGTATTCTTCAAGCCGGAGAGCGGGCTTAACGAAAGCGCCGCCGACCACTATGCCAAGAACGTCTGCCGCTGCATCCGCCAGTTCCACTTCGCCGAGACGGGCAACCAGACCATCGACATGGTCCTGGACGTGAACGGCATCCCCCTGGTGGGCATAGAGCTCAAGGACCAGTTCACCGGCCAAGACGTTGAGAATGCCATGCGCCAGTGGCGCGAGGACCGCGACCCGAGGTGTCGCTGTCTCAAGTTCAACACGCGCATGGTGGCCTTTTTCGCCGTCGATCTCGAAAATGTCTACATGACCACCAAGCTGGAGGGCGCGAAGACCTTCTTCCTGCCGTTCAACCAGGGCTCCGCCGGGGCGGGAAACGACGGCGGCGCCGGCAACCCCGCAAATCCCGACGGTTATGCCACGAGCCACTTGTGGGAGGTCGCCCTGCAGAAGGACAGCCTGCTCGATATCGTCAACAAGTTCCTCCACCTGGAGGTCAAGGAAGAGACAGAGCTCGATGCGCGCGGCAACGAGGTGAAGCGCAAGAAGGAGCGCATCATCTTCCCCCGTTACCACCAGCTCGACTCCGTGCGTAAGGTCATCGCCGACGTGCGCGCGAACGGGACGGGCAAGAACTACCTCGTGCAGCATTCGGCGGGGTCGGGCAAGTCGAACAGCATCGCCTGGACGGCCTATCGCCTTGCATCCCTCTTTGTGGATGACACCCCGCTGTTCGACTCCGTGGTCGTCGTCACCGACCGCCGAGTGCTCGACAGCCAGCTGCAGGAGACCATCTCGGGCTTCGATCACGCCATCGGCTCGGTCGTGACCATCGGCAAGGACAAGACCTCGGCCGACCTGCGGGACGCCATCAACGGCGGCGCTCGTCTCATCGTCTCGACCCTTCAGAAGTTCCCCGTGATCTACGAGCAGGTCGAGAGCAAGGGTAAGCGCTTCGCCATCATCGTCGACGAGGCACATTCGTCCCAGACGGGAACGAGCGCGCTCAAGCTCAAGAGCGCCCTTGCCGACAAGCGCGACGCGCTCGAGGAGTACGCTGAGATCGAGGCGGAAGCCGAGGACGCCGCAGCCGATTGGGAGGACCAGCTCGCCGACGAGCTCGCGAGCCACGGCCGTCACAAGAACCTGACCTTCGTTGCCTTTACCGCCACGCCAAAGGAACAGACGCTCGAGATCTTCGGCGATGAGTGGCCTGACGGGTCCTTCCACCCGTTCCACGTCTACTCGATGCGCCAGGCGATAGAGGAGGGCTTCATTATGGACCCCCTCGCCAACTACGTGAGTTATTCGGAGGCCGTCGAGCTCGCACGCACGGTCCCCGACAATCCCGACGTACCGAGCAGCCCCACGCTCAAGCTGCTCCGCAAGTATAAGGAGCTGCACCCCTATGCCCTCGGCCAGAAAGCCGAGATCATCGTGGAGACATTCCGCAATGTGACACGCACCAAAATCCGCGGCAAGGGCAAGATGATGGTGGTCACGGCCTCGCGCCTCGCGACGGTTCGCTACTACCACGAGATCAAGCGCTACATGCAGAAGAAGGGCTACGATGATATCGAGGTGCTGGTGGCGTTCTCGGGCGCCATTAGCGACCCGGCTGACGGCCCCGACGGTCCCGAGTACACCGAGCCGGTCATCAACGTCGGCCACGATGGACAACGCGTCGCCGAGAGCCAAACGAAGGCCGAGTTCCACAACTATGGGGACGTGCTTGTTGTTGCCGAGAAGTACCAGACGGGCTTTGACGAGCCGCTGCTGCACACGCTGGTGGTGGACAAGAAGCTCAAGGACGTGAAGGCCGTCCAGACGCTCTGCCGCGTCAACCGCATCCACCCGGACAAGGAGGACACCTACATCCTCGACTTCGTGAACAAGCCCGAGGACATCCAGAAGGCTTTCGAACGCTTCTACACCGAGACGTCGCTTTCCGAGCAGATTAACACCGACCTCCTCTATCAGGTGCAGACCGATATTCGCGGTTACGGGCTCTATGACGAGTCTGACATTGAGGCCGCTGCCGAGATAGTCTTCACCGATGGCAAGGGTAAATCGCAGAGCAACGTGCAGGGTAAGCTCGCGGCCGTTTTGAAGCCGGCGGTCGCGCGTTATAACGAGTTGAACGACGATGAACGCTATCAGGTTCGTCGCAAGGTGCGTAGCTTCTGCAAGTGGTACACCTACATCACCCAGATCGTGCGCATGTTTGACCGAGACCTGCATAAGGAATACGTGTATTTAAGCTATCTGCGCCACCTCCTCAAGGTCGAGAAGATCCCCGTCGAGGCTGTGGACGACAAGGTCGAGATGCGCTTCTACAAGCTCAAGCAGGAGTTCGAGGGCAGCATTTCGCTTGAGCCTGGCGGCGGCGTGCTCGATCCCGGTGGCGCGGCCAAGACCGTGACGCCCGATAAGAAGCGCGACCCGCTGCAGGTGCTCGTGGATAAGTTCAACGAGCAGTGGGCTGGCAACTTCACCGAGGGAGATCGTGTGGTTATCGACACGCTGTGGAAGCGTATCGCCGAAAACCCGCAGGTCGCCGACACCATCCGTCGCGACGGCAGACAGGTCTTCGAATCAAGCCTGCTGCCCAAGGTGTTCGATGAGGAGGCTCGCCGCGCCTATGTGGAGAACACGGACTCCTTTACCAGCCTCTTTGAGGACAGTGAGAAGTATCGCGCCATGATGAGCGCCATCGGGCAGCTGCTGGTTGAGAAATTCAAGTAGGATTCCTGAGATTGATGTTGGAAAAAGGGGCAACCGCAAATGAAAGCAACCGAGGCAAATCTACTCGACCTTATGGGCGTGGCGAAGATGCAGTTTGTCATTCCCGTGTACCAGCGAGTTTACTCGTGGAGTGTAAAAGAGTGCGAGGTGCTTTGGGATGACGTCATGCGAGCGGGTCGTGATGGCGTATCGCACTTCGTGGGGTCAATGCTTTATATCCCCGAGTCCGAGAGCTCTGCCACGAGCATTTCGCGCGTGCTTCTGATTGACGGACAGCAGCGCATGACGACGTTTTCGTTGATGATTGCAGCTTTGGCTGACTATTTGGAGAGCAACCCCGACAAGGCTGGCTTCCTTGGCGACCTCAAAATCTCGGCGCTGAGGAAAAATTACCTCTTTAACGATGACGACTACAACGGTCTGGCACGCTACAAGCTGGTGCTCTCGCAGGACGATAAAGAGACGCTGTTCTCCATCGTGTCT
>CABUUE010000077.1 GCA_902494685.1 uncultured Collinsella sp. | reverse complement strand
GGCGGGCGCTCAAGGCCGTCGCGAGGAAGCGGCTCAGGGCGATATACGCCGTGATGCGCGACCGGGTGCCCTACCGGGAGTAGCCCCGACGGTTGACAAAACTATAGGAACACCCAACGGCTATGTCACGGATGCGTCAGCGTTTGGTATGCCTGCAATGTGCAGCGCATAAATTCGATGCCGCAGGGCGATGCTGATGCTATAGTTACTGCGGTTAATGAGGGTCAAGAGAAAGGTTACAGGTGAAATCCAAACCTCGACCATACAGTCGATGACCCCATGCAGGTGCTTTCTGCGCATGCACGGGGTGTAAGCGTCGAGCGGCGTGCCGCCCGCGCATGCGTATACATATCCAGAAGCCCCCGGACGCCGCACGCGCGGTCGCGTCCGGAGGAATAATGATGGGGAGCACCATTGAATTATCTGAGTGAGATGCTCAAATTGCCGGTCTTGGACGTCGACGGCGAAAAGCTCGGCGTGGTCAACGATTTTGGCATTGCTACCGGCGAAGTTTTTCCACACGTGACATCGCTCGCGTTCCGCGGCCCCGGCAAGACGCCGTTTATGATCAGCTGGCGCAAATGGGTCGACCGTATCGACGAGACGGGCGTACACCTTAAGACGTCGGCCACCGAAATCCGTTTTTCGTACCTGCAGCCGACCGAACTCTTACTCGCCCGCGACGTGCTTAACAAGCAAATTGTCGACACGCAGGGCATGAAGGTCGTGCGCGTAAACGACATCAAGTTTTCCATGTCGGGCGAAAATCAGCTGCGCCTACTGGGTGCCGAAGTTGGCGCCCGCGGTCTGCTGCGCGCGATCAGCCCCACACTCGAGCATGTCGTCGAGGGCTTTATGAAGCACCTGGGCAAGCCGCTCAGCGAGGACATTATCGCCTGGTCTTACATGGACCTGCTCGATCGCTCGACTAAGAACATCCAGCTCTCGGTGTCGCACAAGACGCTTGGCGAGCTGCACCCTGCCGACATTGCCGACATTATCGAGCAGCTCGACCCGCGCCTGCGTGCGCAGGTGTTCGCGCAGCTCGACACCGCCCAGGCCGCCGAGGCCATCTCGGAGTTCGATGATGACGAGCTCATGACCGAGATGCTCGAGGGCCTGTCCGATACGGACGCATCGTCGATGCTGGCCATGATGGACCCGGACGACGCCGCCGACCTGATCGACGAGCTCGATTACGAGAAGGCCGAGAAGCTCCTGCGCCTGATGGGCGTCAAGGAGGAGAAGGCGATTCGTAACCTGCTGGGCTATGAGGACAACACCGCCGGCCGCATCATGACCTCGGAGTTTGTCTCGCTGCCCGCCACGGCGACGGTCGGCGATGCCATCGAGGCGATTCGCAAACTCGATGAGGACTTCGAGAGTGTCTATTACGTCTATACCGAGGATCCGAGCGGCATGCTCACCGGCGTGCTCTCGCTGCGCACGTTGATCGTGGCCGACCGCGATGCCACGCTGGGCCAGCTCGCCTATCGCGACCTGGTCTACGTGTCGCCCGACGAGGACCAGGAAGACGTGACGGACGAGATGACCAAGTACGACCTGGTTGCCATCCCTGTCTGCGACGAGAACCGTCATATCCTGGGCATCGTGACCTTCGACGACGCCATGGACGTTATCGCCGAGGAGCATCAGGAGGACCTGCAGATCGCCGGTGTCGGCTCGGGCGATAGCGCGTCGGACGACTCGACGAACGTGCTCAGCTGGTTCGTGCATCGTCAGTACTGGGTCGTCGTGTGGGGCATCGCCTCGTGCATTATGGCGACGGTGCTGGGGACGGCGCTGGGCTCCGCGCATCTGGTGGTGTTCCCCATGTGCGCCATGCCGCTCGTGCTGCTGGCGGCCTCGCGCATGGTGTCGTTCGTCAAGAACTACTTCCTCGAGTACGACGGTCACGACGACGAGCCCAAACCGTACCTGGGATTCTTCTTCCAGAGCACGGGTATGGGCCTGATCCTTTCGCTTGTTACTTACCTGTGCGCGCAGCTGGTGCGCACTGCCGCGTTCCTCGATGCCCCTATGTTTGAGGAGCAGCTCTTTACCGGCTGCTTTAACATTGCGGCCATCATCTGCCTGGTGGGCAACATGAGCGCCGTGATTTACCTGATGGTGCTGTTCTGGCGCGATGAGCACGACCTCAATACGTCGGGTACCGCCATGAACGTCATCGCCGTCATGATCTCGTGTGTGGCGTACTGCATCGCCGCGGTGCTGCTCACCATGTCGGTCATGGGGTAGGTGGTCGCGTGCAAAATACGAAGCAAAAGCCGAGCACCAAGCAAAAGCTGACCATCGCGGCCATCTTTGGCGCCATGGGCCCCGGTCTTCTGGCGGCGCTTTCGGGCAATGACGCTGGCGGCATCGCCACGTATTCCAGCGCGGGCGCCAGCTATGGCTATAAGATGCTCTGGATGCTTCCCGTCATGACCGTGCTGCTTATCGTGACGCAGGAGACCGCGGCGCGCTGCGGATGCGTCACGGGTAAGGGCCTGGCGTCGCTCATTCGCGAGCGCTTTGGCGTGCGCAAGAGCGTGCTGGCCATGGCAGCGCTGTTGATCGCCAACACGGCGGTGACCATCTCGGAGTTCGCGGGTATCGCGAGCGGCCTTGCTCTGTTTGGCGTGCCGGCGAGCATCTCGGTGCCGTTGGTGGCGCTGCTGGTGTGGATGCTTACCATGTCGGGTAGTTTCCAGCGCATCGAGAAGATTCTGCTGCTGGTGAGCTGCGTGTTCGTGACCTATATCGTCGCCGCGTTTATGGCTGGCCCCAACTGGGGTGAGGTCGCGGTCGACTTGGTCGTGCCTAACATTCAAAATGACCCCAGCTACGTGTCGCTCGTGGTCGCAACGATCGGTACCACCATCGCGCCGTGGATGATTTTCTTGGCGCAGAACAACGTGGTCGATAAGAACGCGGGCGAGGACGATATTGTGCTGCAGCGCATCGATACCGTGAGCGGCTCGCTTGCCGCCGATGTCATTGCCGGCTTCATTATCATCACGACCGGTACGGTGCTGTTCCCGGCGGGTATTCAGATTAGCGATGCTGCCGATGCTGCCCGTGCGCTGGAGCCTATTGCGGGTCAGTGGTCCACGGTACTGTTTGCCTCGGGCCTGGTCGCGGCGAGCTTCTTGGCTGCTTGCGTGCTGCCGGGCGTTACGTCGAGCGCTATCTGCGAGGCATTTGGCTGGGAGCGCGGTGCCGACCGCAGCTGGGACGAGGCCCCGGTCTATCGCGGCATCATTACGGCCATCATCGGTATCTCTGCCGTGCTGGTGCTTATGCCCGGCGTCGATCTGTTCCAGATTATGATGACCTCGCAGGTCATCAATGGCGTGCTGCTGCCCGTGGTTCTGGTGTTCCAGGTGGTTATCGCCGCCGACCGTCACATTATGGGCACTAACCGCAACGGCCGCGTGTGGAATGTGCTCACTTGGGCGACTATCGGTGTGATTACGGTGCTGACAGTCGTTATGTTTGTGCTGCAAGCGATGGGCTACAGCGCTTAGCGCCTCTTTTGGACTCCAAACAGGCCGCAGCGATGGGCTGCGGCCTGTTTTTGTCTGCTATAGGGTGTTAGTTATATGGCAGTGGGCAAAAAATGCCAAATATGAGTACTGTTGCTAAGTGAATAGCATTTACATTCAAGAAGATAATAAACATAACCTATAGTATGTTCATTAAAATTGGCTCCAATACGCCTTAAACCAGTCAGGTTGGCTGCTTTAGGGGGTTGTAGGGTTCGCTCGGACGTCATTTTGGGTGGTTTTGCCTGCTGCTAAAATGGTAACAGTACTCATATTTGCCCTTTTTTGCCCACAGACCTTTGAGGGTGCGGCGAAAAGGGCTTGTTTTGATTGTTTGGGGCAGGCGCGAGGCGCGGAAACGATGTCTGGAGCGACGGAGCGGCCTGGAATTCATCCGTAGAGGTCTTCATTGGCTGCGCCAGGAGTGTCCCTAGGTACCGGCACATAAGGAACGTCCCTAACTGCCGGAGGGGGTGTCTGCCGTGGCAGACACCCCCTCCGGATGTGGGAAGTTTGCGCTGCAGGTTACTTGTCGGTGCCCAACTTGTGCGGCTTGAAGGCAAGCGCATTGATGAGTGCGTCGGTGGCAGACTTGACGACTGCCGGCTGCGGATCGTTGACGTGATCCTCGGGATGCACGGGCAGGTCCTTCTTGACTGCGTCGTGGATCAAGTTGAGGTACTCAGTCACGCCAGTGGTCGATAGGTGCGTGCCATCGCCATCGAACAGGTCGTTGCGGTTGGCACTGTATCCGTACCAGTCGATAACGCGCACGTTTTTGTAGCGCGTAGCGGCGTTGGCGATGGCCTGGTTGGTAGAGCCAACCCACGGCTGCGGGCTGCGCGTGTTCACAAACACCACAATACGCTTATCTCCTGCATCGGCCATGATGGCGTCTATCTGGTCGTCGGTTACCAAGCCGTTGGTGCCCAGGGCAAAGACCACGATCTTGCCGGCAAGGTTCTGCTGGATATAGCCTTCAAATGTCGCACGGCCCGCATCAAACTGGCGGCCCTTTTCGGCATCGATATGGCTGTGCGGGAACACGCCGTCAAAGGTGTCCACGGCACGCAGCGACACGGAGTCGCCGATCATAAGCAGATCGTAGGAGCCATCGGGGAAGCCGTCGTTGTCCTTGTCGGTGTCGTCGGCCGCCTGCTGGTCGGTGGGCGCGGTGTTCTTGGCTTCCTTGTTCAGAACTTCGGCGCCCTCGCCGCTCAGCGCAGACGTCTCGGGCACAAAGATCAGGCCGCCCAGTGCAACGACCAACACGACAGCGCAGGCTGCGCAGACAGGGATGTGCGTGCGTGCCCAGTTGGCGGGCGTGGTGGTGCCATCGCGGAATTCGGCGACGGTGCGCCCAAAGGCGCCCTTCCTAAACGGAGTCTCGATAAAGCGATAGCAGCACTCTGCCACGGCGACCACCAACAACACCTGCAAAATGTACTGCCACCACGGTGTATCGTTGATGTTGGCGACCGGGTTCATGAGGAGCAGCAGCGGATAGTGCCACAGGTAGATGCTGTAGGAGCGCTTGCCAACCCACACGAGTGGCTCGGCGGATAGCGCGCGGGCAACCATTCCCTGGGGCTGCACGCAGGCCGCGATGACCATGAGTGTGAGGATCGAGCACAGCAGCGTGCCTCCGCGATACTGGAAGGCGGTGTAGCCGTTGGTGAGCGCGACCATGGCGGCAAGGCCAACCAGACCCACGACGCCCAACACATCGATGGATGCGGGCGAGGACCAAAAACGCACGAGGGCGCTCGGCTGTGCCGGGGCGGTCTCGGCTGCTTCGTCGGCCTTCTCGCCAGGCTTGCCCTCGGCGTTCTTGCCGTGCTTGGCGGCGCCAGCTAGGCGATTGAGCCCCAAACGACGAGCGAGACGCACCGGCGCCAGGTCGCGATCGGGGATAAAGGCCATCCAGGCACCCAGCAGCAGCGAGAACACACGGGTGTCGGTGCCGTAGTACACGCGGCTGGGGTCGGCGGCGGGGTTATAGAGCACCATCATGGCGAGGGCAGATACCGCGGCAAGGCCCAGAACCACGCGGCGCGTGTTGGGTTTGCTCACATGCATGGATACCATGGCAAACAGCAGTGGCGGCCAAATCAGGTAGAACTGTTCCTCGATGGCAAGCGACCAAAAGTGCGTGAGCGGCGAGGGGTCGCCCAGAGCATTGAAGTACGAGACGTTTTGGGCAATCTGCCACCAGTTGTTGAAGAACAACAGCGACGGCAGGATGTCGGGGCGCATCTTGGTGAGCATCACGTGGTTGAAGACGGTGCACAGAGCACAGGTCACCACCACGACGGTCACCACGGCGGGGACCAGGCGACGGATGCGGCGGATCCAGAAGCTCTTGAGGTCGATGCGGCCGGTCTTAGCGACTTCGTTGAGCAGCAAGCGCGTGATCAGATAGCCCGAAAGCACAAAGAAGATCGTGACGCCGAGCAGGCCGCCCTGAGCCCACGTGAGGTTAAGGTGATAGAGCACCACCGCGACGACGGCGAGCGTACGCAGGCCGTCGAGTGCAGGGATGTAGCGGGACTTGGGGCGAGCAGGCGTCTGCTCCGCGGCGGGAGTGTTGGCGCGGCCCGCGTTGTTGGCAGAAGCGCGATGGGGGCTCGTGGTGCGTCGCGGCTCGTTGGCACGGCGTTCGCTCTTCACGCGTTCGTGCGGCGCCGGCTCGTTGCCCGTGCGGCGTCGACCGCGCGAGCCCGATTGCGAGAATTGTTCCATAAAACATCATCCAATGACGAGAATAATCAGCACGTATTCATTGTAGCTGCCTGCTCCTGTGAATGCTTGCTGCTGGCGCAAGCTCAAGCGCGCGTCCACATCAAAGTGAACTAAAGTTATAGGGGGTGCGAGAGTGCACAATCGATGGTCGACGGTGGGCACAAAGCCTAAAGACGAGGAGGTTTCCATGGCGGATCACAGCATCGTTGTGGTGTTCGGCAGCATGAACATGGACCTTTCGGTGGCGTGCGAGCGCATGCCGCGCGCGGGCGAGACTGTCGGCGGCAGCGGTTTTATCACCAACGCCGGTGGCAAGGGCGCTAACCAGGCCGTCGCCGCCGCGCGCATGGGTGCGCGCACGTGCATGATCGGCGCGGTTGGGCGCGATACGTTTGGCGATGCGCTGGTGGCGGGACTTCAGGATGCCGGCGTGGGCGTTGAGTTTGTGGCGCGTCGCGATGACGTGGAGACCGGTACCGCGACCATCATTCGCTGCGAGAGCGATAACCGCATCGTGCTGTCACCGGGTGCCAACCATGCGCTTGCGGGTGAGGACGTTGCCTGCGCGCTGAGACGTCTGGTGGCCGATGGGCTCGACGGAGACGCCGGCGAGATTGCCCCGGCTGCCGGAAGCGTCTTTATCGCCCAGGGTGAATGTGACCTTGCAGCGACGGCCGATGCGCTTGTTTGCGCTCACGAGCTGGGGTTCTATGCGGTCTTTAATCCGGCGCCTGCTTGTGAGTTGCCTGCGGAGGTCTGGCCTGCGGTCGACTTGGTCTGCCCCAACGAGACCGAGTGCCAGGTGCTGACGGGCATTCTGCCCACGGATGATGCGAGTTGCGTCGCCGCGCTCAATGCGCTGCTCGACAAGGGCGCCGGAGCTGCGGTCATCACGCTGGGTGGTGCCGGC
>CABUUE010000076.1 GCA_902494685.1 uncultured Collinsella sp. | reverse complement strand
GGCATGCCGAACGGTCGACATGCCGGCCCGTCCCCAATCTGAAGGACCGCTTTTGACGCAGCAGTTTACGATTTCCGCATCCCGACCGGATGGGACGCCCATCCCCGTCGTCGTTACCAAAAAGCGCGTCAAGAACTTCAACCTACGCGTCACATCGAGCGGTGAGGTCCACGCCAGCGCACCGCTCGGCGCCACCCGCGAGCGTATCGAAGCGTTTGTGAAGCGCAACAGCGCCTGGATTATCAGCCGACTTGCCCAGCGCGAGCAACGTCAGGCGACGGCGCGAGAGCCGCTCAGTCCCTCGTCCATCATTGCGCTTTGGGGCAAACCCATCACCGTTCAGGATGCACTCGACCACAACTTTGAGCCACCCGCACCGCGGCCCAAGCAGGCTACCTTCGCAAGTTTTATGGGTACCGACGAGCCAAGTGGGTGCACGCAGGCAAAGCAGCGCACAGCCCTCGACGGCTTAACGCCCAGTGAGATCCAAGCCCATATTGACCAGCTCTATACGTCCGAGGTCACATCGGCACTGCGCGATATTGTGCACGCATACGAAATCGCAATGGGTGTCGCCGTTTCCCGCGTTTCCGTACGCAGCATGAAAACGCGTTGGGGCTCCTGCACGCCCAAATCCGGCGCCGTTCGCATCGCACGAGAACTTGCCGCCTACCCCGTCGAATGCCTCGACATGGTTGTCGCCCACGAGCTCGTCCACTTGCTCGAGCCAAGCCACAATCAGCGGTTTCACGCGCTGCTCGACACGTACTGCCCCAACAACAGGGCTCTGTCGCAGCGGCTCAAAAAACCGCCCGCCAACGAGCTCTAGAGTCGGTTAGCGCACGCGCTCGATCTCGACACCGCAGCTTGCCAGGGGAAGACCGACGGGCGCCCAAGGCTTATCGAGCTTAACGTGCACGCCAAGCAGCAGGGGGTAACGACGCAGCAGCATCTGGACCACACCCTCGGCTGCAGCCTCGATGAGCTTAAACGTATGCTCGCGCAGATAGCCATCGACATCGTGGCATACCGAGCCGTAGTCAATCGAGGCGTCCAGGTTATCGTGCTCCCCCGCTGCACGCAGGTCGGCATAGAGCACCAGGGACACGATGAACTTCTGGCCCAGCGCGTTCTCTTCGGGATATACGCCGTGGTTAGCAAAAACCTCAAGACCTTCAACGGTGATGCGGTCGGCATGGCGCAGATCGTCATAGCTCACGTGGGGTACCGCCGTTGCGGTGGATATTTCGCCCCTTCCACGGCGGGCGAGCTCGGCACCTTCAGTCTTGGTTGCATTCTCGGGCAGTTTCTTATTGCTCATCGCGATCGTCTCCTTCGTTTAGAACCCCGACCGCGCAAACTAACTACACGCGAATCGACAGGTTCTTTTTATCATCGCTCCAGTTGCAAGCATTGCGCGCGGGGCATGCAAAGCAGGCGCGCGACGCTTTATCGGCCGCATAGAGCAGACGCTCAAGCGGTTGGCTGTTCACGCGCAGCTTTCGATGGCCCAGAATGGCCGTCTTAATGGCTGCGGCATCGGCCGGCTCAAACGCCACATCATCGGGCATGCCGCCGAGAATCGCATCAGCGACGCGTTCGCTTGCAACATCATGGGATATACCCGATTCATACTGTTCATCTTTGCCGATATCGTGAAGAAGTGCCGTGGCGTAGATGACCTCGCGGTCAAATTCGAGCTGTTCCTCGAGATTCTTGATCCACATAATGCGAGCGACATCGAGCAGATGGTCAATACCGTGGCGGCAGAAGATGCGCCCCGATTCCAACTGCGCAATGTTGCCCAGGTGCCGCCGAAACAGCCCGTTGGCACAAATGTAATCAATGCGAGGCATGGCATCAAAGGGGGCCAGGCCCGAAGCCATGAAGCCGCGACGCGGCGTCCCCTCATCGGTCTTCGATGTAAAGTCGTTGACGACCCTCATGCTAACGGCCCAGCATCCTAAAGAACCGCTCCTCGAGCGACGGATCGGTCTCAAAGACGCCGCGGCGAGCGAGCGTCACGGTCTTGGTGCCAGGCTTTTGCACGCCGCGCATGGTCATGCACATATGCTCAGCCTCCATGAGCACAATCGCTCCCTGGGGAGCGAGATACTCCATGAGGGCATCGGCAACCTGTGCGCACAGCTGCTCCTGCAGCTGCAGACGACGGGCGTAGACCTCAACCGTGCGGGCAAGCTTAGAGAGCCCTGCGACACGGCCGTTGGGGATATAACCAATGGCGGCCTTGCCATAAAACGGCAGCAGATGATGTTCGCACAGCGAGTAGAACGTGATGTCGCGCTCGATAACCAAATCGTTCGAAGCGACGGCAAAGGTTTTGGACAGGTGCTCCTCGGCACTCTGGTCCATACCGCCGGCGATCTCACCATACATACGGGCAACGCGCGCCGGGGTCTCCAGCAGGCCCTCACGAGTTGGGTCCTCGCCTATGCCCTCAAGCAAAAGCTTAATGGCGACCTCGACTTTTTCCTGATCGACCATCTGGGCCTCACTTTTCCGATTTCACGTTCGCACTATGGTACCACGCCCTTTGGCATCGGCCACAAGCTACATAGTATGGGTCGAATAGACTGGATCGTCCCGCCAAAGTTCAACCGCATCACAAAGCGCAACACCCTCGCGCTCAGCACGGTCGCGCGTAGCGTTCATATCGATCACACGCTGGTTACTCGAGCCTCTAAAACGCAATGAGATATCGTACAGATCCTGAACAAACGGGCCGTCCACCAACATGTCGAGGCAGGCCAGGATACGGTTCGTCACCTCGGTATGATGACGGCCACCCGGCATAAGCTCCTCGAGCACGTCGCCGGTAAAGCACCAAATGGTCTTGCCCGACCCCGCGGGATAGGCCGCACGCACGCGTTCGATAAAGTCAACAAGCCCCACCTGATTCTCGGGCTCCATAGGCTCGCCGCCCAGAATCGTCAGGCCATCGATAAAGGGATGGTCGAGGCTCTCGATAATCTTGTCCTCGACGGCACGATCGAACGTTTCACCCGCGGCAAAGTCCCACGCGACGGAGTTAAAGCAATTCTTGCACCCGCGACGGCACCCGCTCACAAACAGAGAAGTACGAACGCCTTCCCCATCAGCAATGTCGAAATACTTAATGTTCGCGTAGTTCATAGGTAACTCTCCCGGGAGGCCGGGACATATCATCCCGTCCTCAAACATTCTCGGCCTTCGGCCTGCGAAACTGCGGGCGGGACGATATGTCCCGGCCTTATGCAAAGGGCAACTCAATGAACGAAACGAACATCGAGTATAGGGTTCGAGGTCTAATAAAAACTGGGTTGCGGCTCAACCGCCATCGCAAGTAAATCGCAGCTGCAGCTCGAATTATTTCCGCTAAGAACTTCGAGGAGTGAGCAGACCGCGAACCGCATCTCCGCTACGTCAACTTGGCTGAGCCGAGAGGGCCGCTTGGGCTTTTGCTCGATATGAGTTCCGCACGCAAAGAAGGCCACTTAATGTGGCCTTCGTCTTGCGCAGGACTGTCCGAAATAGCGAGCAAATGCCCAAGCGGCCCTCCCGGCTCAGCCCCGGAGCGGTATTAGAGATGCAGCACGCGGTCGCGGATCTCCTCGGTTCGGCCCTGGTTCCAGAACTGGGTACCGATGTAACCGCACGTGCGACGGGCGACATTCATCTTCTCCTGGTCACGATTGCCGCAATTGGGGCACTCCCACACCAGCTTGCCGTCATCCTCGACAATCTTGATCTCACCGTCGTAGCCGCACACCTGGCAGTAGTCGCTCTTGGTGTTGAGCTCGGCGTACATGATGTTGTCGTAGATGTACTGCATCACGCGAATGACAGCCTTGAGGTTGTCCTGCATGTTGGGAACCTCGACGTAGGAGATGGCACCGCCCGGCGAAAGCTGCTGGAACATACCCTCGAACTTGAGCTTGTCGAATGCGTCGATCTCCTCGGACACGTGGACGTGGTAGCTGTTGGTGATGTAGCCCTTGTCCGTCACGCCCGGGATGATGCCAAAACGACGCTGCAGGCACTTGGCGAACTTGTAGGTCGTCGACTCAAGCGGGGTGCCGTACAGCGAGAAGTCGATATCGCTTTCGGCCTTCCACTCGGCGCATTTGTCGTTCATGTGCTGCATGACGGCCATGGCAAAGGGCGTGCCCTCCTTCTCGGTGTGGCTGTGGCCCGTCATGTACTTGACGCACTCGTACAGGCCGGCATAACCCAGACTAATGGTGGAGTAACCGCCCACGAGCAGCTTGTCGATCGTCTCGCCCTTCTTCAGGCGGGCGAGGGCGCCGTACTGCCAAAGAATCGGTGCGGCATCCGAAAGCGTACCCATCAGACGCTCATGACGGCACAGCAGGGCGCGGTGGCACAGCTCAAGGCGCTCGTCGAAGATCTTCCAGAACTTGTCCATGTCCTGATGCGAGCTCAGCGCGACATCGGGCAGGTTGATGGTCACAACGCCCTGGTTAAAGCGACCGTAGTACTTGGGCTTGTTCGGGTCATAGTTCAGCGCGTTGGCCACGTTGTTAAATCCGTTACCGGAGCGGTCGGGCGTCAGGAAGCTGCGGCAACCCATGCAGGTATAGCAGTCGCCGTTGCCCGCGGTCTCGCCCTTCGACAGCTTGAGCTCGCGCATCTTCTTCTCGGAGATGTAGTCGGGCACCATGCGCTTGGCGGTGCACTTCGCAGCCAGCTGAGTCAGGTAGAAGTACGGGGAATCCTCGTGAACGTTATCGTCCTCGAGCACGTAGATGAGCTTGGGGAACGCCGGGGTGATCCACACGCCGGCTTCGTTCTTAACGCCCTCATAGCGCTGACGAAGCGTCTCCTCCACAATCATGGCAAGGTCGTGCTTCTCCTGGGGCGTACGGGCCTCATTGAGATACATAAAGACCGTCACGAACGGCGCCTGGCCATTCGTGGTCATAAGGGTCACGACCTGATACTGAATCGTCTGAACGCCGCGGCGGATCTCGTCACGCAGGCGGTCCTCAACAACCTCGCGGACCTTTTCGGGAGATGCGGAAACGCCGAGCTCCTCGAGCTCGCGGGCGACCTCGCCGCGAATCTTTTGACGGCTCACCTCGACGAACGGGGCAAGATGGGTCAGCGAAATCGACTGGCCACCGTACTGGGAGGAAGCAACCTGAGCGATGATCTGCGTCGCGATGTTGCAGGCAGTCGAGAAGCTGTGCGGCTTCTCGATCAGCGTGCCCGAAATAACAGTACCGTTCTGGAGCATATCCTCCAGGTTCACCAGGTCGCAGTTATGCATGTGCTGGGCAAAGTAGTCCGAATCATGGAAGTGAATCAGACCCTCATTGTGAGCATCCACAATCTCCTGGGGCAGCAGCACACGCTGGGTCAGGTCCTTGGAGATCTCGCCGGCCATGTAGTCACGCTGAACGGAATTGACGGTCGGGTTCTTGTTGGAGTTCTCCTGCTTAACCTCTTCGTTGTTGCACTCGATCAGCGACAGGATCTTGTCATCGGTCGTGTTCTTCTGGCGCTTCAGGCTCTGAACATAGCGATAGATGATGTAGTGGCGGGCAACCTCGTAGCAGTCGAGACGCATGATCTCGTCCTCGACCAAATCCTGAATCTCCTCGACCGAAACAGTGTGGCCCGCGTTCTCGCATGCCTCGGCGACGTTTTGTGCCGCGTAAACCACCTGGCGGTCGGTAAGACGAGAGCTCTCCTCGACCTCCAAGTTTGCGGCACGGATGGCATTGACGATCTTATCGATGTCAAAGACAACCTCGGTGCCGCTGCGCTTGATGATCTTCATCCTCTTGCCTCTTTCGCGTCGTAGTCTCATTGCGCTTCAGAGCCAAACGATGCCCGGCAGGGCGTGCCCCTGTCTTGCGGCGCCGTCGCGCAATCTGTGTTTTCGAAAACCATAGGCCCTCATGCGGACAATCCTCGCAGCCAATCAAGGGGCTCGAAGATCCATCCAAATGGGGCGAATAAGGTCCTCGTTCTCTGTCCGCCATCTATCATACGACAAAGAGGCATCTATATCCTGTATTCTTTTTTTAGGTCAAACACAACATATAGTGTTTCAGCAGGTCAAAGCAATTAGTCATTTTGCAGACGCATTAATTATGAGGGGTTCTTGGCAAGTCGGTAAAACGTTACCAACACGGCTACCTGCATGGCAGTTATAAAACCCCCTTAGTCAAGCCGCTGACAAATCCTACCAAAACCAAGCCGCTCACGCCAAAAGAATCCAAAAGATTATGCTTGACCAACATGTTGCGGTCACGATCGGCCAGGACGTATGCAATCTGCCGGCACCCCTACGGGACGAGAAGATCACCGAATGCAGATCTTAGATTCAATATTTGGTGAACAAAAGAAAACAGCCCAGAGGCAATGCCTCTGGGCTGCGAACATTTGGTGGGCGCTAGAAGATTTGAACTTCTGACCTCTTCCGCGTCAGGTCGGAACCGACAACCATCCGTGCTATATCACAACGTTTGCAACGCACCGTTTTGGCTTGTAGATTCGCTAAAACTACTGTCCGTATCGTTCATACCGTTACCCTGTGTCCACAACGTTTGTGGACTGTTTGGTGGACTGCCAGACAGACGGGAGAAACGGACGAGCGATATTCTTCACGCTGTACTCAGCAAGGTCATAAGCAACTGCCTTAGACCCTCGGATATCGCTCCCCCGATTCCAAGAGCATATATCGTTACGCATTTTAAGGCGCGCAGCTGCTTCTAATGAAAGTAAGGATGCTGTAATTCTATTCCGATGCAGCTGGTAAAAATCTTGCGATTGGCCAACCAAACAACACGGCCCTCTGCCCATCGTCAAGGTTCTGAATACAATCATTTGAAAAATCTGGCTTATCGAGTAGCGCATATGCGCAGGCCTTATCTGTAGCGGAAGAGTCGGCAGATAGGGCAATACTTCTTAGCGCCTTTTGCTCGCTTGTCGATAAGGCACCCAACCGCTTGCTAATTTGCGCCGAGTTTATCACATACGCACTGTTGCCGGAATCAAGACCGAGCAGCGCGTCAGCCAGAAGGCGGCAACAGTCAAATAGCTGTGTTTCGCATACGGCGCCAACATCAATAGCAGCCAGCATGTCGAGCAGCTTTAAGGTGGAGGCTTCGGAATTCTTCTCTGTTATTGGAAAGCGCTCTAGACAGCTAGCAAAACTATCCGCATTGATATTTGCTGCCAGCCGAT
>CABUUE010000075.1 GCA_902494685.1 uncultured Collinsella sp. | reverse complement strand
GCTCGCCGGACAGGGCGTCGCTCACGACCTGCAGAATGTCGCGCTCCTCGGGACTCGCAGCCGTCAAAAAGCCCAGGTGACCATAGGAAAGACCGAGGATAGGAATCTCGCGATGGTTGAGGATGCGGGCAGCGCGCAGCAACGTACCGTCGCCGCCGAGCGTAATGACCAGATCGGAGCCGTCAATATCAGGCGTGCTCTGAATCTTGGATCGCTGGTCGGCAGCCCATGCGACCTCATAGCCCTGGCGCGTCAGCCAAAGCTCGAGCATCAGGCCGCTCTCGACCGCCTCTTGCTTGTAGTAATTGGGAACCAGAAAGACCTTCATAGCGTTGTTGCTTTCTCGCTCAAAACCGATACCTGGGATTGCAGCACGTCTTGCGAGCGGTCGCCGGGGACAAACCTCGTGCCGTACAGGAAAAACTCAACGTTGCCCTTGGCACCATGAATGGGTGACACGCACACATCGACCGGGAACAGGCCCTTGGCAGCAAAGAGTTCAACCGCCGCCAAGAGTGTATCGCGGCGCACGGCGGGATCGGTCACAATGCCGCCCTCGCCCACCAGCGCCGCCGGAGCCTCAAACTGCGGCTTTACGAGCGTGCAGAATGCACCCATAGGCGCCAGGCACGCCAGCACCGCATCGATAATGTTCGCGATGCTGGTAAACGAGACATCACACACAGCCAAGTCGATGGCGCCGGCATAGCCAAGCTCAGGCAGCTGTGTCACGTTTGTGCGCTCATGCAGCGTTACACGATCGTCCTGACGCAACGACCAATCGAACTGGGCGCGACCCACGTCCACCGAGACAACGGTCGCAGCTCCGCGCTTGAGCAGGCAATCGGTAAAGCCGCCGGTAGAGCAGCCCACATCCAGGCAGGCAAGGCCCGTCGGATTGATGTCAAACGCATCAAGTGCGCCTTCGAGCTTAAGACCGCCGCGGCCAACATAGGGAATGCGCCCCTTCACGTGCAGCGGCAGGCCCGGGGTCACCTTAAGGCCCGGCGAAGTCAAGCGCTCACCGCCACTCGAGACCAAGCCGGCCATAAGAGTGCGAAGGGCATCCGCGCGATCGGCGCAGATGCCCTGTGAAATCAGTTCGTCATCAAGACGCACGCGTTTCATGAATGCCATCAACCATTCGTATCCGGAGATGCGGCCGAGCTATCCTGGGATTCGTTTGCCGCATCCTCATCGTATTCCTGCTCGAGCTTGTCGGCCTCACGCGGCGTCAACTCAAACTTGTCGACCATATCGACCGCGCGGGAGCCCAGCTCAATCGCTTCGTCAAACAGATCGAGCGAACGCTCCAAGGAGGTATCCTTGGAGCGAACGGTAGCGATGATCTGATCCAGACGGTCCGAGATCTCATCAAAGTTACGGACAGAGCCCTCTGGCATGGCTACTCCTCGACAGAGTCGATGTCAGCCTCGGCGGCGTCCGCATCCTCGGCCAGCACGCCAGCCTCAGCTTGGGCAACCGCAACCTTGGCGGCAGCCTCGGCAGCCTGCGCCTCCTCGCGAGCGCGATCTTCGGCCAGCAGCTCCTGGTACAGGTCCTCGCCCGGCAGCTCCTCGCTGCGAGCGATCTTGCCCAGCACGCCGTTGACGAACGACGCGGACTGGTCGGTGCCATAGGCCTTGGCAAGCTCGACAGCCTCGTTGATCACGATGGCGTCCGAGACCTCCTCGTCGGTGAGGAAACGCATCTCGTAAACGGCGATACGCAACAGATTGCGGTCGGCGCCGGGCATGCGCATAAGATCCCAGTTCTTGGCAACGGAGCGCAGAGCGCAGTCGATGCGATCGATATGCTCGTAGGCACCACGGCAAAGCTCAAGCGCATAGGGGTCGAGGGGGCCCTTCGAGATCAGGAAATCGCCCTCGAGGACGCGCTCAAGCGGGCTGTCCGTGGCCTCGGCCTGGAACAGCAGCTGCAGCGCCTGACTGCGGGCAAGCGTGCGCCCGCGATAAACCTTAAGGCTCAAAGGTTACTCCTTGGGGAAAACGAGACCGTCAATGCAAACGTCAACGCGCTCAACCTCGACGCCCACCTGGGCATCGATGGCGGCGACCACGGCGGCGCGAACGGCCTCGGCGAGTTTCTTGAACGGATAGCCAAAGAACACCACGACACGCACGGTGAGTGCGAGCTTGTCGCCGACGACCTCGGCCTCGACCGCCGGCTCGGAAGCCGGGGCCTTGGACGAGAGCATCATGGAGACAAGGTTGGTGGCAAGGTCTTTGACGCCAACGGAGGCGATGCCCTCGACATCGGACACGGCGCGCGAGACGATGGCGGTCAGAACATCGGGCGAAATGCCGATGCCGTCAATCTTGATTTCCTGGGGCATGAGTCCTCCTAGAAGATTTGGTTGCTAGACGCGGGAGACGAACTTGCCGTCGCGGGTGTCAACCTTGATGACCTCGCCCTCGTTGAGGTACATGGGGACCTGGATGACAGCGCCGGTGTCAATCGTGGCCGGCTTGGTGGAACCCTGGACGGTGTCTCCCTTAAAGCCCGGGTCGGTCTGGACGATGGTGGTCTCGATGAACATCGGCGGAGTCACGCCCATGAGCTCATCGTCAGCGAAGAGCAGCTGGCAGATGTCGTTCTCGCGCAGCCACTTGGAGTTCTCGCCCACCATGTCCTCGGGAACGGGAACCTGCTCATAGGTCTCGTTGTCCATGAAGATGTAGTCGGCGCCATCGTTGTAGAGGTACTGGAACTCACGGGTGGTGAGCATGACGCTCTCGAACTTGGTGCCGGCGTTGCAGGTGTTCTCGACGACACGGCCGCTCTTGATGTCGCGGGTCTTGTAGCGCACAAACGCGCCGCCCTTGCCCGGCTTGACATGCTGGAACTCGACGATGGTGTAGACCTTGTCCTTGATGCGGAGACCGAGGCCGTTCTTGAAGTCGGCGGTAGAAATGGTAGGCATAGCGACCTTTCTTGTTATGGGCAGAACGCACAAGCGTCCAAATTACATACGACCGAAATTATACACTTGCTGACGGCGCCTGCAGCGAGCGCATAAAAAGAGAACGCGGGGCGTCCGAATCGATCCGGACGCCCCGCCCCAAAAATCTATCGAAATGGGCTAGCAGTCGATAATGTGCAGGTCGTGCGGGGTCTTGGTGAAGGGCTCATATCCGTTCTCGGTGACGACGCCGTAGTCCTCCAGGCGCACGCCGCCCACACCGGGCAGGTACACGCCGGGCTCCATGGTGATAACCGAGCCGATCTCGATGGTGTTCTTGCTGCGGTTGAAGTTGGGCAGCTCGTGGATGTCGATACCAACGCCGTGTCCCAAGCCATGGTTATAGTAATCGCCATAGCCGGCATCGCCGATGATCTTCTTGGAGAGCTTGAAGATGTCGTTGCCCTCGACGCCCGGATGGATGGCGGCGACGCATTCCTCGTGCGTGCGGCGCACGAGCGCGTACAGGTCGAGCTGCTCCTGCGTGGGCTCGCCCATCACGACGGTGCGTGTCATGTCGGAGCGGTAATCGCAGTAGCCCGCGCCGTAATCCATGAGAACGAAATCGCCCTTCTCGATCACGCGGTCGCTCGGCACGGCATGCGGATTGGCAGTGTTGGGACCGCTCGCCACGATGGAGCCAAAGGCAAGGCTATCGGCGCCGTTGGCGAACATAAAGTTCTCGAGCTCGTTGCGAACCTGCTTCTCGGTCATACCGGGCTTAATGAAGCCGAGCATGTGCTGGAAGGCGGCATCTGTGATCGACTGCGCATGGCGCATGAGCTCGATCTCCTCGGCGTCCTTGATGGCGCGCATCTTGCGGATGTCGTCATGCATCAGCGGCAACATACAGGCGACGGAACGATCCTCCAGACCACGCTGAATGCCCTGGTAGAAGTTGATCTGCATATCGTCCTCGACAGCGCAGACGCGGCACTTGTTGGCTGCGATCTTGCCGGCGACCCAACCGGGGATGGTACCCTCGTCCATGTCGTAGACCCAGGGGCTGCCGGCGGGCGTGTTCTCCTCAAAACTGTTGAGATAGCGCGAGTCGGTGTGGAACAGGCACTGGTCGACCGTAATAAACGCAGCGTGCGGGAACTCGAAGGTGTAGTCGAAGACGCCCTTCACGCCCGTAAGCCAACGAAGGTTGGCCTCATCGCGCACCACGATGGCGTCGTAGCCACGCTCGGCCATCAGGGCACGGACACGCTCGATACGACCGGCAGGACCGGCAGCAAACTCAGACATGCAGATTCCTTTCTTGATGTCCTCAATATAGACGGGACGGGTCACAATCGAACGACCGACTCGCATGCGATCCGCAACCGATTGAAAACCCGCCCCTCAACATGATACGAAAGACGATGGATGTCAATAAAGTTAGAGAAGTTCCTTGCGAGAAGCCAAGTAAGCGTGAGCATGGCGCTCAAGAACCTCATCCTCAACGCTCGTTAGACGAATGGCGCCGAGCGCCGCGGGCAGCGGCAGCATGCTGCGGTTTGAGCGCGCGAACTGCTGCCTACGGAACTCCTCGATATATGCGGCAGGCTCCAGATCGAAGGCAAGTTCCTCGATACCAAAGTCCTCCAGGCAGTCATCGACCTCAAAAACGTAATCAATATCGAAGTCGCAGGCATCATGTGCTAGGCGCGCCTCAAAGCGCATACCTTCGGACAACAGCTGGTAGGCAGCGACCTGCGAAGCGGCATCACCCAAGCAAGCGCGCAAGGTACGCTCCCCCGTCTTACCAAAATCGAGCGCATGGCGGGCGCTCGGGTTCGTGGCCATCAGTACGTCCTTGCGGGCAGTCTGAGACCATTGAACGGCATTGACGAGCGCGACCTCCTCGCCCGCGAGAATCTCGGGGACGGTCTCAGTAAACTGATTCCAGCGGGACTTACTGCTCGAAAGCATGGTACCAACAAGTACCACATAGCCGAGCTTGAGGTCCTCGGGGTCCGCCTCGCGAACAAGGTTGAGGTCACACACGACCAAGCCCGGCTCGGGACGGAACGCGATAGCGGGAAGCGCATACGCCGACGAGGCGACGAGCGGCTTCATGGTCGTCGCGACCGTGAGCATGGCATCGAAGGTCGTCGGCAGCAAAGCGCACTCGGTTCGGCCACACCACTGGTTGGCGCACCAGCTAACAACCGAGCAGGTTGCGGCATCGCCAACGGCGACAACCAGATCGTCGCAGGTAATGCCGTTGGCAGACAGGGCGCCAAAGATCGCATCGGCATCGGCCAACGTGGCACCAGCAGGCGAAACCTCAAGGACTAGCAGCGAAACGACAAAGCCGGCGTCGACGAGCGCATGCTCAACGACCTCACCAAAACACTCGGATGTGGCGTCGTTCCAAACCACCATCGCGCGCTTAGGCTTGCCAACGGCCGAGGCAAACATGCGCGACAGCTCATCGAACGCGCCCAATCCGACACGGACATCGACGCTGCGGTTTTGGAAATTGATCAGTTGACGGCGAATCATAGCAGCCCACGCTCCAAAAGCATCTCGGCACAAAGGTAGGAAACGTCCTCGAAGGACTTGTTGCGAATATCAAGGGTAAGGTCGGCGGCCTGACGATACAGCGGACGGCGATGCTCAAACAGGCGCGCAGCATGCTCGGGCGAACGGAAATCGGGGCGCGTGTCAGACCGACGAATCTGGCGAATCGAATCCTCGAAGTCGCCCTCGAGGTACACGCACGTACCCATTTCGTGCATCAGTTCAATATTCACCGGCGTTTCGACGATACCGCCCCCGCACGAAACCAACAGGCTGCGCTCGCTTTGGAGCGAACGGAGCGCCGAGGTCTCGAGCTCGCGAAAACGATCCTCGCCCTCGGTCTCAAAAATCTCGGTTACCGACTTGCCGCAACGGCGCACGACCAGACGGTCGGTATCGATAAAACGCCGCTTGAACATGGTGCCCACGTTGCGCGCAAGCGTCGACTTGCCCGCGCCCAAAAAGCCGATAAAGAAGATATGGTCGCAGCCGTGTTTGGTGTGCTGAGACATGACGAGACCTATTCCTCGCAGGGAAGGTCGCGCAGGGCCCGGCGCTCAAAGATACGGAAGATCTGCGTATACCACAGGTCCTGCGTCGCCTGCGGCTTAACCAAGATGGTATCGACGCCGGCGAAGTTGCCGCTCCACACGTCCGTGTAGAGCTGATCACCGATCAGCACCGCCTCGTCGGCCGTGGCGCCGAGGCGCTTAAGACCCGCCTTGATGGCAAACGGCGCCGGCTTCATGGCGTGGCTGATGGCCTCGAGTCCAAGCTCGCGTGCAGAGCTCATGACCTGGTCGCGATGCCAGTTGTTGGACACCATGCACAGCTTAAAGCCTTTGGCGCGGGCGGCATCGAGCCAGGCGGAAACCGCGGCAGGAACCTGCTCGGTGTCGCGCGGCACCAAGGTGTTATCGCGATCGAGCAGAATGGCGCGTTTGCCGTCGGCCCACAGGGTATCAAGGTCGATGCGATCGACCGAGGCAACGTAACGTTTGGGGCTAAAAATCCTCATGCTAATTCCAAGACTGTTGATGCTCTTCGTAGGTTTGCGAGAAGTACTCCTCGTCCTGCGTAATGTAGAAATACAGATCATCGGAGTCGGTCGGCTCAAGCGTGGCCTTGAGCGCCTCGAGCGACGGAGAGCAGATGGGCGTGGGTGGCAGGCCCTCGTGCTTATAGGTGTTATACGGACTATCGCTCTGCAGGTCGTCGGCGGTAACCTCGCCACCGGTGACATACATCATGGTCGCATCGCTGTTGAGATAGCGCAAACCGTCGAGCTTGCCGGCAAGACGGTTGTAGAAGACCGAGGCCACGTGCGCACGTTGGTCGGCGTTGAGACCCTCGCGCTCAACGATAGAGGCCAAGTTGACGATGTCGTAGTCGGACATCTCCACACCGTAGCGTTCCTTGATCTTGGCTTCGCAGCTCGCAAAGTCAAGCGACTTGTACTCGGTCTTAAACTGATCGAGCATAGCGCGAATCACGCCATCGGCCGTCGGCGAATCACCCAGCGAATAGGTCTTGGGGAACAAGAAACCCTCGAGCGAGTCGTTGGCGGCGCCCTTAAGGAAGCTGTAGTCGTCCACGTAGTTGGAGGCCTTGGCCTGGTTGAGGAAGTCTTCCTTAGAGATGCTGTCGTAGGCCTGGGCCACACGGTCGGCGACTTGATCGACCGTCAAGCCCTCAGGGATAGTCAGCGCATTGGAGCCCGCATTGGGGCCTTCCATGAGCTGCTGAACAACCTTGGTCGCATCCATGAGTGTGGTGAACGAATAATCACCAGGCTTGAGCGACATATCGGCGTTGAGCTTTTTCACCGCCGCATAATAATCCTTGGG
>CABUUE010000074.1 GCA_902494685.1 uncultured Collinsella sp. | reverse complement strand
GCAAGGATCTCACCACCCTTCGCCCGCTCAGCCAGCCCATGCTTTATCTCGACATGTGCGGACAGCATGTCGAGTGCGGCACAAGACGCCTCACTTTCCAGCGCTGCATGGCCTGTCGGAAGCCCCAGACCACTATCTCCATAACAGGCGGTCGTAAACGCGTGCGCCACCTTCCATGACACGGGATTGAGCTCGCAAATCGCTTGCTCGCCCGCATGCTCGATAATTGAGGCCATATACCGCGCGAGCTTTGTATTGGAGACGCTCACCGCCGCCAGATAGATGCCGAGCGCCTCGTCAGGCGTCGGCTCCGATACCCGGCCATCTGCTTCGGTCTTTCCCAGTGCCGCGCGGCAGACATCCCCTCCATGCCCCGTCAGGGCCAGATCGACCCCATACTGCCCGGCAAGCTCCAACACCGCACTGCGGTCCAAAAACGCGTCGGCAAGGTCCATCGCGGTATCGCAGCGCCCCGCTTTAATCAATATACGCGCCGCCCGCACAACGAGTTCGGGGCGAATTTCGGCGACCAGCTTGCGCAATCGCAGACGTGCGTTATCCTCGGTACCCAAGCAGGTAAAGCTCCGGTCTGCCGGATCAACGCCAAAAATGGGATAATCGCGGACAAGATAGGACTGGTCAATCGCCGAAAGCCTAACACCGCAAGCCTCGAGCTCCGAAATATTGCCCTCACCCATTAAGACCATCAAGCATGCCACACTAAACAGGGCGTTGTTCTCGAGCGACGCCAAATCAACAAGTGCCGCACCGTAGATATTGACGATCTCGTTTTCGAGCATCTGGGCAACGTCTCCCTGCTCGTATAGTCCCGACTGCATAGCCGAGACGAGCTCGGGCACGCCCTGCGTAAGCTGATAGAAGTCGAGCGATGTGCTGATCGAAAACGCCGATGCCCACGCCGAATACTCATAGGCATGCACCTTGAGCATCTGCGCGTTGACTTTAATCGAATCGCCCAGTCCATGAATCAGCTGGCGATTCGAGGGACGGCAGCTCATAAAGACCCCGACCCCCATAGCACGCAGGCTTCGGATTCGGTCGATCAGCTCCTCGGTCTCGCTCTGGCTGAGGTTAGGCACGTTATCGATAGCAATAAGGGAGTGCGGCTTGTCCTTAAGCTCTTCGGTAACGACCTCGAGCTGCATAAACACCTCGCGCCCAATGGCGCGGTCTGCCTCGATGATCCGCACGGGACCTCGCGTCGGATCGCTTTTAACCTCTTGGGTATACTGCAGCAGCACCGAGGTTTTCCCAAAGCCATCAGGCGCGTAGAGGACTACGATGCCGGCCTTTCGGCCCTTGGCGATAAGTTCGTTCATCAAGCGATCGCGCCGCACCGTATAGCTACTGCCCAGCGGCATAAGCTCGAGGTCGTCCGTATTGCCCAAATCGTTAACCATGCCCGCTCCTCAACTCGACCACATGGACACCGTAACGCTAGACCATATGTATCGCTAGATGAATAGAGCGATGCTACGGTTTAGGATGTTTGTTGGTACGCAAATGGCAAGTTTTTGTTCAGCGTGGTCCGATTGAAACTTATCCCCCCACCAATCAGTCTTTGCGCAGGTCAATGCGCTTGCCAGCTTGTCCCATCCTTTGGCAGTGTACCTCAAATGAGCGCTGTTCAATTGTGTTGCGCAACTCACCTAACGCCAGCTACCGTCTGCGACCTTTTCATAGCATTTATGCATAGTATCTGTTATGGAATGAATCATGCTGCACCAGACGCACCCGTCCAGTTCGCGGCCAGATTTTCGTCAAGCACACGGCGCACGCTCAGCAAAAAGGCCCCCGCAAAGCGGAGGCCTTCGGCAAAGCTATGTCGAGGTGATAGGCTTTCGCTACTTGCAGAGCGAAAGGGCGGCCTCGTCGGCAACGACAACGCAGTTGGTGTGCAGTTGCAGGATCGAGGCAGGGCACTCGGGGGTAACCGGACCATAGCACATGTCATGCACGGCCTGTGCCTTGGCCTCGCCGTTGGCGACAACCAGGATCATGCGGGCATACATGATGGTCTGAGTACCCATGGTGTAGGCCTGACGGGGCACGTCGTCGATGCTGTCGAACAGGCGGCTGTTGGCCTGAATAGTGCTCTCGGTAAGGTCGACGCAGTGCGTACCCTTGGAGAAGTGGTCATCGGGCTCGTTGAAGCCAATGTGACCGTTGTTACCGATGCCGAGCAGCTGCAGATCAGGGTAACCGGCGGCAGCGACGATCTTGTCGTACTCGGAGCAGGCAGCGGCAGCGTCGGGATTGGAGCCATCGGGCACATGCGTGTTGTTCAGGTCGATGTTAATGTGATCGAAGAAGTTCTCACGCATAAAGTAGTGGTAGCTCTGGGGATCGTCGTGCGAAAGGCCACGATACTCGTCGAGGTTGTAGGTGCTGACCTCGGCAAAGTCGACGTCACCCTTCTCGTACCAAGCGGCGAGCTGCTTGTAGGCGCCAATCGGGGTGGAGCCGGTGGCAAGACCCAGCACGCAATCGGGCTTGAGGATAACCTGGGCCGAGATGATATTGGCGGCCTTGCGGCTCATATCCTCGTAGTCTTTAGCTTTAATGATCTTCATTACGCGTCCTTTCTCGTACAAGAGAGGCAAGGCTCCCCTTACAAGCACTTGCCCGCGGCCCGCGTCGGCCGCAACCAACGTGTGCGGCCACCAGGGCGAGGTCGCGTAATGTATGTGTCTCGTGTCTAGCCGCGTCGAGGCCCCTGCCCGTCCACGGTGACCCAAAGCTGTTTAGCTTCGGACAGATCCCATCTTGCCACGGAGGGCGTCCTCTTTCAAGGGCGCCCTCCGTAAACGTGTTCGAATTGTAAGCTAAAGGCCAAGCGCGCTCACTAGCGCTCGCGAGCGACGATGAGTTGGTCCATCTCCTCGACATGCTCACCAATAGAACCTTTGATGCTCGAGAACTCAACGGAGTTGCACACCAAGATAGGAACCGTCACATCGTAACCCTCGGCAGCAATTGCCTCGCGATCGAACTCGATGAGTACATCGCCCTTATGGACGATATCACCCACTTGCGCATGTACGGTAAAGTGCTTGCCCTCGAGCTGAACAGTGTCCAAACCAACGTGGATGAGCACGTCCAGACCATCGACCGTGTTAAGCGCAACGGCGTGTCCCGTGGGAAAAATGGCCTCGACCTTGGCATCTGCCGGCGCAATCACGCGCGTGCCGGTAGGCTGAATCGCCACGCCCTGGCCCAAAAGGCCGGTGGCAAACGTCTGATCGTTTACCTCGGAGAGCGGAATGACGTCGCCCGAGATGGGAGCATCCAGCGTAAGGACTCGACCACGCATATCAAAAGACCTTAGGACTTTAGTGAACATGCTCCCCCTCGGACATACCAATCAATCAAAATAGCCTTAACAGTTTACCACTTGGCACCCGTTATTGACCATTAGGGAAGTTCGCGCTTGACAACCTCGACGATGTCGTCGACAACGCGCTGGGTCAGCTCGTGTGTCTCGGCCTCGGCCATAACGCGAACCAGCGGCTCGGTACCGCTCGGGCGCACCAGGATACGGCCGCGACCATTGAGCTCCTTCTCGGCGGCAGCGACGGCGTCCCAAATGGGCTGACAATCGTCCAGGCCGGCCTTGTTGTCGGAATGCACGTTGACAAGCACCTGCGGGTACTTCTTCATGATGCCGGCAAGGTCGGTAAGGGTGCGGCCGGTGCGCTTGAGCACGGCCAGCAGCTGCAGAGCCGTCACCAGACCGTCGCCGGTGGTGTTGTGCTCCAGGAAGATGATGTGGCCGGACTGCTCGCCACCGATAACGGCACCGTCCTCGAGCATGCGCTCAAGAACATAGCGGTCGCCCACGGCGGTCTGGACCATCTCGAAGCCCTGCTCCTTCATGGCGATGGAGAAGCCCAGGTTGCACATGACGGTCGAGACGATCTCGGAGTTGGCGAGCTTGCCGCGAGCAGCAAGGTCGGAGCCGCAGATAGCCAGGATGTAGTCGCCATCGATCTCGTTACCCTCGCTGTCCACGAACAGCACGCGATCGGCGTCGCCGTCGTGGGCCAGGCCGATATCGGCGTGGGTGCGCAGCACGAGCTCGCGCAGGGGCTCAAGGTGAGTGGAGCCGCACTCGACGTTAATGTCGGTGCCGCAGTAATCGGTGTTGATGGCATGCACCGTGGCGCCCAGGCGCTGCAGCGCGGCAGGCGTGGTCTGGCAGGAAGCACCGTGACCGCAGTCGACGGCAACAACCAGGCCGTCGAGCTTAAGGCCGTCGAGCGTGCTGATGGCATGATCGACATATGCCTTGCGGGCGTCCTTCATCTTGATGATGTGGCCCACACCGGCGCCGGTCGGCAGCGTGTCGGCAGCCATGGCCTCCTCGGACATGACCCAGGCGCTGATCTCTTCCTCAACCGCGTCGGGAAGCTTCATGCCCTTGCGGCTAAAGAACTTGATGCCGTTGAACTCCGGCGGATTGTGCGAAGCGGAGATGACGATGCCGCCGTCAAGCTCGTTTTGAACGGTGAGCAGCGCCACGGCCGGCGTAGGGATAACGCCGCAGCAATGCGGGCGGCCGCCCTCGGCCATAATGCCGGCGGTCAGAGCACTCTCGAGCATGGTGCCCGAAAGACGCGTATCGCGGCCGATGCAGATGTCCGGACCAAGGAACTTGGTCGCCGCGCGACCCAGGCGAAACGCGAGGTCGCACGAGAGGTCGGCGTTGGCGACGCCACGGACGCCATCGGTACCGAAGATGTTCTGGGGCATAGGATCGCTCCTTCCCAAGTGGGCAAAACGCAGTCGCCCACCCTAGTCGAAAAAGAAAAGCGGGACCCGCCGAGCAATCGGCAGGCCCCGCTTGTACATTGTATCTCGTAAGGAGATAAAACCTTAGCGCTTGGAGAACTGGGGAGCGCGGCGGGCCTTCTTGAGGCCGTACTTCTTGCGCTCGACCACGCGAGCATCGCGCGTAAGGAAACCGGCCTTCTTGAGGTCAGCACGGTAGTCGCCAGCGTTCAGAAGAGCGCGAGCGATGCCCAGGCGCAGAGCGCCGGACTGACCGGAGATGCCGCCGCCATCGCACAGAGCGATAACGTCGAACTGACCGGCGGTGTCGGTCACCTTGAAGGGAGCAAGGGCGTTCTCAACGAGCTGATGACGGCCGAAATACTGCTCGGCGTCACGCTTGTTGATGGTCACCTTGCCGGTGCCGGGGACGAGACGGACGCGGGCGACGGCGTTCTTACGACGGCCGGTACCCTGGTAGACAACGGTGTTCTCAGCCATCTTTAAGCCTCCAGCTCAATCTTCGTGGGGTTCTGGGCAGCGTGCGGATGCTCGGCACCAGCGTAGACCTTAAGCTTGGTCATCTGGGCACGGCCGAGGGTGGTCTTGGGCAGCATGCCGCGAACGGCGCGCTCGATGACCTTCTCCGGGTGCTTCTCCATAGCCTGGCGGAAGCTCTCAGCCTTGAGGCCGCCGTTGTAGCCGCTGTGGCGATAATAGGTCTTCGTGTCGGCCTTGTTACCGGTAAGCTGGACCTTATCGGCGTTGATGACGACAACGAAGTCGCCGCAGTCGCTGTTGGGCGTGAACTGGGGCTTGTTCTTACCGCGCAGGATCATTGCGATCTGGGTGGCAAGACGGCCCAGGACAGCACCATCGGCGTCGACGAGAACCCAGTTGCGCTGGACCTCGCCCTGCTTGGCGTAGTGAGTCGATTTCGAAATCACTTAGACTCCTCCATGTACAGTACGTGTTGTTACAGAGATTCACGGGGCTCTGCAAGTAACCCGTCCATATTACCCCGCTCGTCGCCCGAGTCAACAGGTATTTTGGCTCCGACCAGAGTTTCTGCACATGTCGTCCATGGGTCATGACGTCGCGACGCTAGCGCTCGACAAACGCCTCGATATCTCCGAGCAAGCGCTTTGCCTCCTGGCGGCCCTGAATATACAAGTCGAGGAGCTTTGCCGGATCGTGCTCAACGTGGCCGACCTCGACCGGCTTTTGCGGAGCGACGACCAGCGCGCGGCCCTCGCGCTCATACTTCCACAGATGCATGCGCTGGATGTTGTAGCGGTCGTGGCGTGTCTCGATGGCCTCGAGCAGATAGGGGTAGTCGGCATAGCGAGCGCGTGCGGCTGGCATAAACTCGTAGGGCTTTTTCTCGTACGAGCGGTCCTGTGTGACAATGACGACCGCACGGTCGAAGCCCGCCTCCTCGAGCACATGCTCGATAGGAACCGAATCGGCTACGCCGCCGTCGACGTATTTGTGCCCATCGATCTCGACCGGCGGCGTCACCAGCGGCAGCGACGTCGAGGCGCGCACAGCATCGAGGTCGAGCACAGCGCTTTTGACCGGCAGGTACGTGGCGGTTCCAAAGAGCATGTCCGTCGCGACGGCGTACATCTCGATGGGGCTCGCGTCGAACGTCTCGTTGTCAAAGGGATCCAGGCGGTCCTGGACATCGTTGAAAATAAAGTCGTAACCCACAATAGAGCCCGTGGACGCAAACGATGCGGCGCCCATGAAGCGGCTGTCGTTGCAGAAAGCCAGGTTGATGCGGTTGGCACGGCCGATCTGGTGCGACTTGTAGTTCACGCCGTTGAGGGCACCGGCCGATACACCGTAGACAGCCGGAATCTCGACGCCAGCCTCCATGAGAACGTCGAGCGCGCCCGCGGTAAACTGCCCGCGGAAGCTGCCGCCCTCCAAAACGAGCGCGACCTTGCCGGCGTTCTTTGCCTTATCTTCTGCAGTCATATTGACCTCCTGCCGTTGCGTTTTGGCCTTCTTCTACCCAGTTTTGGAATGGAGGGCGCATAGGTTTTGGAGTTGAGGAGATGGAGCGGAAAGCGTATCCCAGTTTGAAGCGGGATTCCGGGATGAACTTTCCGCCAACAACCTATCCGGAAAATGCACCCCATTCTGAGCCGATATTCTGGGATGCAGTTTCCGTTGGACGACCGTTAGGAAAGCGCGTCCCACCCTGCGCTGCCGCGACGTTTTCTTTACGCCCGCGCCCTGCATAGAGTTCGATTCTCCGCGGTACGGGGATTCGCTGATGCGAGGCATGGCCGGCTGAGATTCGATAAACATCGCATCTGTTCTGGGCTGGGGCATTGCGCGGAGAATCCGCGTATTTGCTTCGCAAATCCGCGCCGGCTTCGGCCGCCTGCCGGCGTCCTCGCCCGCTCGCTACAAACGCTCCGCGTTTGTTTAACGCTCGCGCCCTGCATAGAGTTCGATTCTCCGCGGTACGGACAAGAAATAAAAAGGCAGGTAGATATGAGTATCTACCTGCCTGTTGCTTATGGTGGAGGCGCGGAGAATCGAACT
>CABUUE010000073.1 GCA_902494685.1 uncultured Collinsella sp. | reverse complement strand
TACGTGTCCGCCGTTGACGCCGGCGCCGGGCCCCATGTCGATCACGTAGTCGGCGGCACGGATTGTATCCTCGTCGTGTTCGACGACGATAACGGTATTGCCGATATCGCGCAGGCGCTCGAGCGTCTTGATCAGGCGCTCGTTGTCACGCTGATGAAGACCGATCGAGGGCTCATCCAGAATATAGAGCACGCCCATGAGACCCGCGCCGATCTGCGTTGCCAGGCGAATACGCTGCGCCTCGCCACCAGAAAGCGTCGCCGAGGCACGATCGAGCGTCAGATAGTCGAGTCCAACATCGACCAGAAAACGCAAGCGCTCCAGGATTTCCTTGACGATGCGCCCGCCGATAAACTGTTGGCGCTCGGTGAGCTCCAGGCCCTCAAAAAACTCGAGCGACTCACGGCACGACAGGCAACAAACCTCGTAAATGGACTTGCCGCCCACGGTGACGGCGAGCATCTCAGGGCGCAAACGAGCGCCGTGGCAGCTCGAGCACGGTTCCTCGCGAATGTACTTCTCCAAGCGCGCCTTGGTGTTCTCGTTCGTCGTCTCGGTATAGCGTTCGTACAGAATGTTGCGAACGCCCGAAAACTTGGTATCCCACTGGCTGCGACGTCCGTCGAGCTTTTGGTAGTCGACCGAGATCTTCGTATCGCCCAGACCATCCAAGAATGCACGACGCACGCGAGGGGGCAAGTCCTCCCACGGCGTATCGGTGCTCACCTTAAAGTGTTTGCAGACCGCAGCAAAAATCTGCGGATAGTAGTTCGAATTGCCGAACAGGCTACCAAAGACTCCGTCGGCAATGGACTTCGAGGGGTCCTCGATCAGCGCCTCGGCATCAACGGTTTTCTTAAAGCCCAGGCCGTCGCACTCAGGACATGCGCCATAGGGAGCGTTGAACGAAAAATCACGCGGCTGAAGATCGTCAATGGAGTGACCATGCTCCGGGCACGCCAAGGCCAACGAATACTCCAGCAGCTCGCCCTCGGTCCCCTCGGGAGCATCACGATCGGGCAGCATGTACACGTTTACATTGCCGTGAGCCAGCGCGGTCGCCTGCTCAACAGACTCGGCGATACGGCCCAGAGAGTTCTCACGGATCACGATGCGATCGACCACGACCTCGATATCGTGCTTGAACTTCTTGTCCAGATCGATCGGATCGTCGAGCGAGCGCACTTCACCGTCGACACGCACGCGGCTAAAGCCCTCGGCGCGAAGGTCCTCAAACAGTTTGGTGTACTCGCCTTTTCGCCCGCGCACCACCGGTGCCAGCACAAACGCGCGGCGGCCCTCCCCCGCCGCCAAGACCTTGTCGGCAACCTGGTCGGTCGTCTGACGCTCAATGACGCGGCCGCATTCGGGGCAGTGCGGGGTGCCCACACGGGCGAACAGCAGGCGCAGATAGTCATAAATCTCGGTTACGGTGCCAACCGTCGAGCGAGGGTTTTTAGACGTCGTCTTTTGGTCAATCGACACCGCCGGCGAAAGGCCGTCGATTGAATCCAAGTCGGGTTTGTCCATCTGGCCCAAGAACTGGCGCGCATAGCTCGAAAGGCTCTCGACGTATCGACGCTGGCCCTCGGCATAGATAGTGTCAAATGCCAGCGAACTCTTGCCCGAGCCAGAAAGACCGGTAATGACCACGAGTTGGTCACGCGGAATGGAAACATCGATATCACGGAGGTTGTGCTCACGAGCGCCGCGAATAACGATAGAAGAATCAGACATGGAAGCTCCTTGCCTCCTATTGCATCGAATCATACTGTCGATGAGTTTAGCGCACTCGACGCGCACAGATGTTCGTAATACAAGATTCGCAGACCTTTAGCTTTGCGTATCGGGCGCTTTGTTTCTCGAAATGCCGTGGAAAGGTTACAGTAATCTAATACTGAACTTAATTTGCCGTAACAGAGGAACGTCCATGACCGAAGATATCCCCCTTGAAATCACTTCGAGTGACATGGCCAATCTGCCCATATTCATCGCCATCCTTATCGTGGCCACCGTCGTCGTGCGCGTATATTTTTCAATCAAACACAATGAAAAGCCGCCCATTGCCCGCGTCTTTTGGTGCGCGACGCTCCTCATCCCGCTCGGCATGGTAGCTGCATGGATTACGAATCAATTGCTCGTAAATGAGGACAGTTCCCTATGGGTCCTTTCTTATTCGGCGCTCGGTGCTGCCGCCGTCATACTTCTTGTCGAGCCCTTGGTTTCGGAACTTATCGACCAAACCGATCTTGCGACGGGAACGGTTGCCTGTATTTGCCGTGACATCCTTGTCATCGCCGCTGTTTCAGCGCTCTCGTTCGTTTCACTCGAAATTGCCTGCAACGAAACGTTCTATCGCATTCCCGCCAACTCATTCGGGTTTTCCGTTGGGCTGCTCGCGACGGTTCTGCTCTCCCTTTATTTGCTGGGACAGCGTCATGGAGGCGTCATGGCCCTCGTGCCCGTCGCCTGCTGCATCCTTGGCATTGCCGAGCACTTCGTCATAACGTTTAAAGGCGAAGCCATCCTGCCAAGCGATATCTTGGCCCTTGGCACCGCAATGGAGGTGAGCGAGGGATACGAGTTTACCTTTACCGCCGGAATCGTAACCTCTCTCGCCCTGCTGGAGATTTCCCTGGGGCTTCTTTCGCTTATCCGTCCGCGAAAGCTCCGTACGCCCACCCATGTCTTCCCCGCAATCGCCGCTAACCTCTGTGCTTTTCTGTTAGTGACCGTTGTGGGGCTCTCGGGCTTTTCCAGCATCGACTTGGAGCAGGCGCTGAATTTTGGATTTGACCGTTGGCAGCCCATCACCACATATGCGTCTCAGGGTTTTATCACTTCGTTCACCGAAATGGTCAACGAGTTGCCCATTGAGAAGCCCGAAGACTATACGCCCGATGAGGCGCAGAGCATCGAGCAGGAGCTCGCCGCCGCCTACGACAGCACGTATGGCTCGAGCGAGCAACGCGCGGCGGCCGTTGCCCAGTTCAATGAAATCAAGCCGACGATTGTTGCCGTCATGAACGAGAGTTTTAGCGACCTTTCGTGCTTTGAGCAGCTCCAGGCAGCCGGGTACACCGGCCCCGCATTCTACAACTCGCTTCCCGACACGCTTGTTCGCGGCACCATGCTCGCTTCGGTCACCGGTGGCGGAACGGCAAACTCCGAATTCGAATTTTTGACCGGAGCGACAACGGCCTTTGTCGGATTAGGCAAGATCCCCTATCAGCTGTATCAGATGAATGGCGTCAACAGCCTGGCAAAGGACCTTAAAGAGCTTGGGTATACCGCTACCGCTATGCACCCGCAAAACCCCGTCAACTACCATCGAGATAAAATCTATCAGCAGCTGGGCTTTGGAGACTTTCTTTCAATCGGCGATTTCGAAGGTGCGCCCTGTTACCATGCCGGCGTATGCGACTACGCCACCTACGACAAGATACTCGACCTGCTTAGAACCGACGAAGCACCGCAGTTCATCTTTGACGTCACGATGCAAAATCACGGCGGCTACGACTATGGCACCGTTCCCGCCGAAGAGCTGACAAACTATTGGGTCGAGGGAGCCAGCGAGGGCGCCAATAGCGCGCTCAACACCTATCTCACCTGCATCAACGCATCCGACCGGGACCTCGAGTACTTTATCAACGAGCTCCGCAATATCGGCAGACCGGTTGTCCTTGTCTTTTTTGGCGACCATCAGCCGAGCGCCGCAACGACTCTCAACGACGAGCTGTACCCTCAGGAAGACACGGCAAGCCACGCTTTCCGTGTCTATCAGTCGACCTATTTCGTCTGGGCTAACTATGAAATCGCCGGCAATACCGAGCTCAACGTCTACGACACCGTCGGGGCAAACGAGATTGCAGCCATTACCCTTAATAAGATCGGCGCCCCGCTCACCGACTATCAAAAGGCCCTGCTTGCAACAAGGTCAGATGTGCCCACCATCAATGTCGCCGGCTACCTTGGTGCCGACGGGCTGCGCTACGACTTGGAATCTGAAGACAGCCCATACGCCTCGACGATCGACAAGCTGCAGCGCATGCAATACCTCGAGTTTGCCAGCAAAGTTCAGTAAGCCCGCCCATTCGCTTGGACCCATCGTATTGCAAGCACGCTCGGCCCAAATGCATCGCAAATGACTCCCGCTCGCAAACGAGGGTACAATGACGCTCGTGTCACATCACGGGGCCCCGGCCCCAACATATACAAAGGAGTCATACATGGGTTGCGAGCACGCACAGGCCGCCGGCGGACAAACGTCGCCGTCGCAATTTGAGGAGAACACGCTGTCCGAGGTCAAACGCGTCATCGCCGTGCTTTCCGGCAAGGGCGGTGTCGGCAAGTCGTTTGTCACCGGTGCCATCGCCACCGAGCTTGCCCGTCACGGCCACAAGGTCGGCGTCCTCGATGCCGACATCACCGGTCCCTCCATCCCCAAGATGTTCGGTATGAGCGGACGCCACGTCCATGCCCTTGGCAACCTTATGCTGCCCGAAATCTCCGAGCACGGCGTCAAGGTCATGAGCTCCAACCTTCTGCTCCAAAACGAGACCGACCCCGTCCTTTGGCGCGGTCCGGTCATCGCAGGCGCCATTAGGCAGTTCTGGAGCGAGACCTCGTGGGGCCCCATCGACTACCTGCTGGTCGACATGCCTCCGGGAACAGGCGACGTCGCGCTCACCGTCTTCCAGTCGCTGCCCGTCGACGGCATCGTTATCGTCACGAGCCCGCAGGATCTGGTCTCGATGATCGTCGCCAAGGCGGTCAACATGGCCGAGAAGATGAACGTCCCCATTCTGGGCATTGTCGAGAACATGAGCTATATTGAGTGCCCCGACTGCGGCAAGAAGATTGAGGTCTTTGGCAAGAGCAAGCTCCCCGAGGTCGCAGATCGCTATAACCTCGACATCTTGGGCCAGCTTCCCATTAATCCGGCACTCGCCGAGGCCTGCGATAAGGGCGAGGTCGAGACCGCGCTGCCCGATGGCATGTTGCCCAAGGCAGTCTCTGCCGTCGAGGCCATTACCCCGCACGAGACCGACGAGGCCTAAGTGAACACGAGCGCCTTCTATGACGTCCTGGTAATCGGCGGCGGGGCTTCAGGCCTCGCCGCCGCCATTACGGCCGCACGCGCTGGCAAAAGCGTCTGCATCGTTGAGCGCGATGTCGCCTGCGGCCTTAAGCTTCTTGCGACCGGTAACGGCCGCTGCAACCTCTCCAACGAATCGATTGATCCTCAGCGGTATAACCACCCCGCATTCGTCGAATCCGTCATGGGCCTCCAACCCGAACAAGAGCTTATGGGTTTCTTCTCCTCGCTGGGCATCATGACAACCTCTGAGGAAGGCCGGCTGTACCCGCGCTCCCTTCGCGCAGAATCGGTGCGCGACGCGCTTCTCAACGTTTGCGACCGCCTAGGTATCACCTTAATCTGCGGAGCCAACGTTGCCTCGGCGCACAAAGTTTCCGAAGGCTGGGCACTCCAAATAGACCGTCCAGCGCGGGCGCTCAAGGCAAAAAAGCACGACGACCGAAAATCGGAGCTCCGCTCGCTTCGGAAGGCACTCGCCGATGTCCCTCGCAAGAACGAGGCCCTGCAGGCGCATGCCGTAATTATCGCCACGGGCGGCAACCCCACCGGTATCGCCGATACGTTTAGCCTCCCCCTCACTTCGCTGCGCCCCATCCTCTGCCCCGTATCGGCAACAGTCGTTGGCGATCGGGCAGCACTCAAGACGTTGGATGGTCTGCGCGTCCGCGCCCGCTTGACGCTCACCCGTAACCATAGTGAGCTCTGGCACGAAGACGGTGAAGTACTGTTTCGAACCTTCGGCATCTCGGGCGTCGCTGTCTTCAACCTCTCCCGTCGTATCCAGCGCGGCGATACGATCCTGCTCGACGTTTTCCCCGACCTCTCTAAAGACGAGTTGCGCGATATGCTCAACCGGCGCGTTAAGCCGCTCGGCGGCTTTTCGCCCCGCGATCCCCGTTGGCTCGACGGCATGCTCGCCCCGCAACTCTCCCGCGTCGTCTGTACGGCGTTCGAGCAGTGCCATCCAGGCTCCAACGATGTCATCCACCTGGTCTCGATCCTCAAGCACTTTAAGTTGCTCGTCGAGGGAACAGCCGAGGAGCGCTCGGCGCAGGTCACGCGTGGTGGCGTATCTGTCGAGAGCATCTCAACACCCAGTCTACGCGCGCGCTGCGTTGTCGACGCCCCGCTTTACGTCTGCGGCGAAGCACTCGACATCGACGCCGATTGCGGAGGCTTTAACCTTGCGTGGGCCTGGCTCTCGGGCATTCGCGCTGCAAGCAGCTTGTAGCCGCGCAGTCTATAATCAAAAACGCATTCGGGCCGTCTGGGATACCGGACGGCCTCTTTCTTGCCTCTAAGGAGACCTCGATGATCGAAATCACCCAAGTCAACGCGTCGCTCGATGAAGCCGGCGATGAAAATGCCTGCCTCATTGTTGGCAAGCGAGTCGCCAAGCGCATCCTACGTTGCAAGGACTCCGAGATCAAGTCCATCGAACTCCACCGCAAGTCAATCGACGCTCGCAAAAAACGAGACGTCCATTTTATTCTGAGCTTTCGTGTTGAGCTGACTAGTCCCCACCTCGAGCGAGAAGCGGTCGACAGCGTTGCCGAGCGTGACCGCTCGCGCGTACGCGCGATAGAAGACGATGGGTCTTCATTCCCCTCCCCCGTCTCCGACGCACCTCAAGAACGCCCTGTCGTTGTCGGCGCCGGATGTGCCGGCCTTTTCGCTGCGCTCACGCTCGCCAAAGCAGGTCTTAAGCCCTTGCTCATCGAGCGCGGCGACCCGGCATTTCGCCGCTCGCAGGCGATCGACCTCTTTCTAAAGGAGCGCATCCTCGACCCCGAGAGCAATATTCAGTTTGGTCTGGGCGGCGCGGGGACCTTCTCGGACGGCAAGCTCAATACGGGAACAAAAAATCCCGCCCATCGCCTTATCCTCGAAACCTTCGTCGAGGCGGGTGCGCCCCGCGATATTCTGTGGGATGCCAAGCCGCACATTGGCTCCGACATCCTTCCCACGGTTGTCACCGCTATATCCCAGCGCATCGAGCAGCTCGGAGGTGTCGTCCGTTATCGAACGAAGCTCGTCGACATTCGCATCGACGTGTCTGGCGCCATCACCGGCATTGATGTCCAATCGTCCCAAGACGCCGCTTACGAGTCAATCGAGACAAAGCACCTCATCCTCGCCTGCGGGCATTCTGCTCGCGATATTTTTGAGCTCCTTAAGGACCACAACGTGGCCCTCGCACAAAAGACCTTTGCCATGGGCGTTCGCATCGAGCATCCGCAACGCGACATCGACAGAGCCCAATATGGAGCCTCGGCGGGACATCCAGCGCTCGGGGCAGCCCCCTACAAGCTCGTCGCCCATCTTCCCAACGGCCGCAGCGTGTTCTCGTTTTGCATG
>CABUUE010000072.1 GCA_902494685.1 uncultured Collinsella sp. | reverse complement strand
TTGGGTGTTCCTATAGTTTTGT
This sequence comes from uncultured Collinsella sp., assembly GCA_902494685.1. Lineage (GTDB taxonomy): Bacteria > Actinomycetota > Coriobacteriia > Coriobacteriales > Coriobacteriaceae > Collinsella. Next base: position 7,441 of record CABUUE010000072.1, on the reverse strand, counting down.
CAACCGTCGGGGCTACTCCCGGTAGGGCACCCGGTCGCGCATCACGGCGTATATCGCCCTGAGCCGCTTCCTCGCGACGGCCTTGAGCGCCCGCCCGTGCCCCATGCCCCGCGCCCTGCAGGCCCGGTAGTACTCGCCGTAGCGCCCCGAGGACCTCACCAGGCTGTTGCACGAGAAGATCAGCAGGGACTTGAGCCTCGCGTCGCCGCGCCTGGACGCCCTGACCGACCTCACCGACGTGCCGGAGCTCCTCACCCTCGGGGCTATGCCGCAGTACGAGGCCAGGTGGTCGTGGTCCGGGAACCTCCCGATGTCGACCGACACCGCGAGCTGCGCCGCGGTCCTCGGGCCGATGCCGGGCACGGTGAGCAGGCACGCGTAGGTCTCGTCGCCCTCGAGCAGCGCCGCCGTCTCGGCCTCGAGGGCCCCGGCCTCGTCGAGGGCCTCCGATATCCGGGCGGCCAGGAACCTGACCTGCCTGTTCTCGGCCTCGACGAGCGCCGGCGGGGGCGCGGTGGAGGCGGCCGCGGCCTCCCCGGCGGCCTCGGCCCGCGGGCCCTCGGCCCCGGAGCGGGCGATCCCCCACGCCCCGCCGAACCCGGCGAGCAGCTCCAGCCACCGCCGGTCCGACAGGTCGACCGCGGCCTCGAGGGCCGGGCAGGACTCGAGCAGCACCGCGCGCAGGCGGTTCTTGTCCCTGGTCGCGCAGGCGACGACGTGGTCGCGCTGCGACGAGAGGGCGCGGGCGGCCTCGAGGGCCTCGCCGCGGCCCGGGACCCCCGACAGGGAGTCCGGCACGCCCAGGGCGGTCCGCGCGATCACCGCGGCGTCGCGCTCGTCGGTCTTGGCCTCGCCGGCGAACAGGCCCGCGGCGCGGCTGGCGGCTAGCCCGGGCAGGTGGGCGACCCCGAGCCCCGCGGCGCGGGCCCGCCTCACGGCGAGGGACCCTATGTTGCGGAACTGGTCGACGACGACGAGCGTGCCGGCGGGCGCGGAGGCGAACAGCGCGTCGAGCTCGGCCTCCCTGTTGCGGACGGGGGCGCTGTCCAGCACCTCCCCGTCGCGGTCGACCAGGCAGGCCCAGTGCGATGACTTGCCGACGTCCAGGCCGAGCACGGCCGCGGGCCTGGTGGATGGCGCTTTCACGGTGGTATCCTTCCGGTAGTCGTTCGACCGGATGGCCTCCCCCTCGGCACTCACATTACCAGCCGCGGCACCTGCCCGGCATTTTCCTATCAGCCGTCGGGGGCGGCGCGTCCCGCGCCGGCAGCACCCAACAGGCCCTCTCGGGGGCAGGGACGTTCGGCCGTGCGCGGGCGCCCGGTCGGCGGCCCGTTCTGGGCGCGCCTCAATCGTAGCCCGAGACGGTCCCGGGCTGACAATTTCGACTGTAATGGACGTTCTTAAACGACTACCCAATGACTACTCTGTGGTGTCGTTGTCCTCGGCAAGTTGGGGGAACACGGCGTCCTTGGGCATGGTGACCTTCGTCAGCGAGGTGAGCTTTTTGCTCAGCGACGTGTCCGTCTTGACCAGGTCGCTGAGCGTCACGATCTTGTAGCCGTCGGCAATGAGGCCGTCGATAATTTGCGGCAGCGCCTCGAGCGTCTGCTCGGCGCATTCGTCTCTATCGGTGAGCAGCACGATATTGCCCGGCGTCACCGAATCGAGCACCGTCGAGACCTGCTCGTCGGCACCGTTGAGCAGCCAGTCGCCCGAGTCAATATTCCACGAGACCACGGCGGAGACCAGGTCCATCGCATCAATCCAGTTTTGCTCGTCAAAGGCAGCGTAGGGAGCACGCAGCAGCATCGTCTTCACGCCGGTCGCCGACTTAATCGCATCGGTGCCTTTCGTGATCTGTTCGCGTACCGCCTCACGGTCCTGACCCTTGAGCGAATCGTCGCTGTAGCTGTTGGATCCGATCTCGCACCCGGCATCGACAATCGCCTTGGCCGTGGCAGGCGAGGCCTCGGCCGCATCGCCCGAAAGGAAGAACGTCGCGGTGACGCCCTTTTCCTTGAGCACCTGCAAGATCTGCTTGGTGGCGCCGCTCGGACCCTCGTCAAACGTCAGGGCCACGTACTTTTCGTTGCCCTTGGGCGCCACGCTGGCGCACGCAACGACGCAATCGGTGGCGGGTACAACCTCGCCGCGGTCCTGCGTCTTGCCCGACTGCTCACCAACCCACACCTCGGAGCGGCCCCGGACACCCCACGTCTGCACATACTCGATAGCGCCCGTGCCCTCGACCTTGAGCTTGGGCTCGATAACCGTAGCCTGAATCTCGTGCTTCTCGTAGGTGTTACGGCCATCCTTAACCGTCACCTTCTCGCCGCCCTCAAGTTCGCGGCTATCCCATTTGCCCTGCTTCACGCGCTTGCCGTCGACCTTCACCGACAGCTTTTCGCCCCCATGGCGCTTGAGCACGCTGTCATCGACGGCCAGCAGGTCGCCTGCGTCGTAGGTGTCAGTCAACTCCTGGTCGTCGATGAGATTCTGCAGCGTAGAGCCCACACGCACCGCGGTCTTCTGGCCGTTGAGCTCCACGTCCACACTGCGGTTGACATAGCCCACGACGGCAGCGATAAACAGCACGAGCGCACAGCCCACGGCAATGAGCGCATAGGGCAGGCGAGACGAACGACGGGGCGTACGGCTGTTGCCGATGCGCGCACTGCGGTCGCTAAAGCCGCGGCTATGGTTGAGATACATCGCGCCGGGCTTACGGTGACGCTTGCGCTGACCGCTGGGCAGCTGCCCCAGGTCGCGGCGCGCCGTCGGACGCGCACCCGAACGCCCGTTTAAGTTGGATCCGTTTTGGCGCATGTGCCCTCCCCCATAAACACAGCAAGCCGGAGCAACAGGTCTCCGGCTTGCCTCCCATCATTTGGTACGTCGCTATTTTGTAGCTTTTGACGAGCCTCCGCTCGCCTTTTGGTATTCGTCCTTAAAGGCCTTGAACATGCCGCGCGTCTTGCCGAGCTGCTTGCCCAGTGCGCGACTGCCCTTGTCCACGGCAACCGATCCCTTGTCGTCGAGCACCTTGGCGCCCTTTTTGACCTTGTCGCCCACCACGACGCTTGCCTCGGCAGCCTTTGCGGCGGCGCCGCCCGAATACCCGAGCGACTTGACCTCGTCCGAAACAATCATCGCGCCGTCCGCATAGCCGCGCAGCATCGTCGGCGGCACCTGCGTGTCACCAACCAAAACACTCGAAGCAGCACCGGCGGTCACATAGAATGCCTGCACGATGCCCGAGCGTGGCTTGAACTCAACGTCCGAGCAATAGCCCACGACGTCGCCTGATTCCGTGCGCACGTCCATACCGACCCAGATGATGCAATCGTCCAGGTTGATGTCGAGGCGCTTGGCAGCGGCGGCATCGTACGTGTCCTTGACGTCATCGACCGCAATGGCGCCCTCGTAGACACCAATGGCGTCGAGCGCAACGAATCGGTCGGGGCGCTCGATCATGCCCGCGATATCGGACTGGCGGACCATAAAGCCGACCACGCGCGTACCGCCCGGGGTAAAGACCGGAAAGTGAATCTTTCCGAGCTTTTTAGGGCTGCGCGGCGTGCCGTCCTTTTTGATGCGCTTGTCCTCGGTAGGCTTGCGATAGATCTTGGCGCCGACAAAATCCCCGGCGCGCATTATGCCTCGGTCGAGGGCTCCGCAGCCTCGGTATCAGCCTCGACGGCGTTCTCGACCACGACGTCGGCGGCGGGCGTCACGTTGCCACCCGAGATGGCATCGTTGAGCTGCTCGCGCAGCTGGTCCATGCGCTCGCGGGCCAGATCGACCTTGGCGCGCAGGTCATCGGTCTTGGCGTCGACCATCGGGCCAAAGTCATTCACCGCAGCACGGGCCTCTTCGGCGCTGTGCTCGTAGGTGTCGCGCATATTGTCCCAGGCGTCGTTGGCGATATCGGCAGCCATGGCGCGGGTCTCGGCGCCCGAGCGCGGGGCCAGAGCAACGCCGACAATAGCGCCGGCAGCGGCACCAAAAAGTGCGCCGGAGACAAAGCTGAAAGTCTTACCCATGATCATTCCTCTCCTGCGGGCACGTCGGTGCCCACCGTTTGAATGCTGTCCATTATACCCGCAGCGCATCACTTGCCGCTCCGCTCATCTGCGTACGGCAAAGGCGCAGGTACGTGATGGTGATAAACGCGTAGACCTACTCCTGAGGCATAGCCGGCATGGCCACCGTGGCACCCGGGTCCTCGCCGGCGCCGTCCACGAGCGGCAGACCGCCCTCATGCGCAGGTCCTGCCGGAACCGTCGCAGCACCGCCAAAGACGGCAGCGGAGGCCTCGTGGCTCTCGGCAACCGCGCCCTCGGTATCAATCGCCACCTGGGGCTCGTCGTCAAAGTTGGGGACACCCTGGGGCTCGGTGGGAACAGGCTCGGCGGTCGTATCGGCAACGGACTCGGCGTCGACCGGCACATCGCCATCGTCAGCGCCCTCGTCCTCGGCAGCATCTTCGCCGTTCGCAGCGGCGACGGCCTCGTGAGGATCCTTGCCCTCGGCCTCGGCGCGCATGCCCAACACCAGGTTGCGCAGACCCGCGACCGTGCCTTCCACGTCGGGGGCAGGCTGGTCGGCGTGCAGGTACGCCCAGTCCATCATAAAGGTGGCCGACGACAGCGCACCAATGGCCAGTGCGTCGTCGGGGCACGAAAGCTCAACCTCAAAGACGCGCTCGTCGTGCTCGCTTACGCGCGTGCGGCCGCACGAGATGCTGCCGGCAAGCCCGGTCTCGTTCATGAGCTCGACCGTCACATGCTCAAGCAGATGGCAAAGCTCGGTCTGGCCCATGCAGTCCTGGAACTCGCGACCGGAATCACCCAGGCACAGGTGCTTGGCAATCGCCGGCACCAGGTAATACACGCGCGCCGTGGCCTCGATATCCTCCGAGGTCATGAGCGGCATGCCGGGGTTCACCAGCACATGCGCGCAGATCTTGTCCTCGCTGACGGTGACCTTAAGGATGTTGAACAGGCCTGCCATAACTCTCCCCTACTCTTCCTTGTCCTACTCGTCGCCGTCGTGCGGATTCGCAGAACCCGCACCCGACGTCGTCGGCTCGTCTACCGAAGACTCGGAATCCTTCTTATCGGTTTCGGCCGGAGCGATCACGCGAATGAGCGAGATGCGCTGGCCACGCATCGACTGCACCTTGAACTTGTACCCTGCAACCTCAAACACCTCTCCGATGTCGGGCACCGAGTCGCAAAGCTCCAAAATCCAGCCGGCGATGGTCTCATAATCATCGCTTTCCTCGAGCGGCCAACCAAGCTCAATCGCGTCATCGCACGAAAAACGCCCATCAACGAGCCACTCGCGGCGCGAAAGGCGCGTGAGATACTTGTTGTCGGGGTCGAACTCGTCCTCGATCTCGCCGACGATCTCCTCGACGATGTCCTCGATGGTGATGATGCCGGCCGTGCCGCCGTACTCGTCCACGACCACCACGATCTGGTCGTGCGAGGTCTGCATCTCGGACAGCAGCGGCAGGATGTCCTTGGTATCGGGTACAAAGGTGGCGTCGCGCAAAAAGCCGGCGATGGGCTGGTCGCCCTTGCCGTCGAGCGCAGGCTGGATCAGGTCCTTGATGTGCGCGATGCCCGCGACGTTGTCGGGGTCCTCGTGATAGACGGGGATGCGGCTGAAGCCGGTCTGGCGCATGGTAGACAACACGTCGGCGACCGTCTCGTCGTCCTCGCACATGGTGGTGTCCACGCGCGGCACCATGACCTCGCGGGCAACGGTGTCGCCCAGGTCGAAGATCTCGTGGATCATGCGCTTTTCCTCGTCGAGCAGGTCGTCCTGCTCCGAGACCATGTACTTGATCTCTTCCTCCGAGACGTTCTGGCGGTCGTCGGCGCTCTTGATGCGCAGGATGCGGGCCAGGCCATCGGAGCAAGCGCCGGTCAGCCACACGAGCGGACGGGCGATCTTTTGGAACACGGAAAGCGGGCCCACGACCTGCTTGGACACGCCCTCGGCATTGGCCAGGCCGATGCGCTTGGGGACGAGCTCTCCGATCACGATGGACACGAAGGCGACTGCGACGGTGATGATGACCGGCGCCAGGCCGCGCGCGATGGCGGAGAGCGGCGCGATGCCAAAGCTCATGAGCCACGTGGCGAGCGGGTCGGACAGACTCGTCGAGGCGACGGCGGACGAGGCGAAGCCCACGAGCGTAATGGCAACCTGGATGGTGGCGAGCAGCTGGTCGGAGTCGGCAGCTAGCTTAATGGCACGCTCGGCGCGTTTGTCGCCTTCCTCGGCCTCGTGCTCCAGCACGGCGCGCTTGGCCGTGGTGAGCGCCATCTCGGACATAGAGAAGTAGCCGTTGATGAGGGTCAAAACGAGGGTGGTGATAAGGGAGATGGTTATGTCCATCGGGAGTTTCTCGAACCTCCAAGATTCGGGACGTCAGGTCAAAACGTTGATGGCGGATAGGGCAGTTGCACCCGGCGGGCGCCCGGACGGTCCCGCGGGCGCAGGCGCGATCGCTAGATTACGAAGAGGATCACCGCCATGAACTGGAAGATACTGCCGGCGAGCACCCACAAGTGAAACACACTGTGCAGGTAGCGCACGTTTTTGGCGATATAGAACGGCACGCCCGCGGTGTAGCACACGCCGCCGACGACGAGCAGGGCAAGTGCCACGGGGTTGAGCAGCGCCACAAGTTCGGGCAGCTTAAAGACAACGAGCCAGCCCATCAGCAGGTAAACCAGGCCGCTTACCCAGTGCGGTTGACGCTCGCGCATAAAGCACTCGAGGGCGATGCCGATAATGGCGATGGCCCATACGGCAAAGAACAGCGCAGGGCCGCCGTCGTTTGCGAGCGTGATAAGGCAAAACGGCGTATAGCCGCCCGCAATGAGCAGGTAGATGCAGCTGTGATCGATGATGCGAAACACGCGCTTGGCGCGCGCGGGCTGAATCGCATGGTAGAGCGTGGAGGCAAGGTATTCGAGGATAATGCTGACACCATAGACAATCGCCGCGGCCATGTGGGCCGGGCCTCCGCCGCGCAGGGCAGCGAATACGATCAGGAGCACCAGGCCCGCGATACCCAGCAGGCAGCCGACACCATGGGTGACGGAGTTCATGATCTCCTCGCCCACCGTGTAGTGCGGAACGGCCGCGGTCTTGGGTCGCGGCTTAGAACTGTCGCTCGAATCGGACATGCCGGTTACATCCTCCAACGTAAAGAGTTCTCAACACTATATCAAAGCGTCTGGGTACGTGCGAAATTTGCACCATACGTGATCCCTTGTTTACCCATTCTTTGCTTGTTGACGCATCAACTGCGAACGTCCATAATGCGCTTGCATTAAATGTTGATGTATTAACATCTTATAGGAAAGCTTCTTATGTCTCAAAACGCACGTTCCCATCGAAAGCTCAAGATAGCCGG
>CABUUE010000071.1 GCA_902494685.1 uncultured Collinsella sp. | reverse complement strand
GCTCGACCTTCTCCCTGCTGTACATGCGAACCTCCAGTCCGGACCGCCCCGCGGTCCAACTTTCTGTCCGCACCCCCGAAGCGGCCCAGACTTTACGAATAAACGATGGTAAAGGGTACTTCTGTTTCGGTCTCTCCTGTTGATGTGTACCTCGTGCCCTCAAGGGTTACCGAGACCACTTGATCGACATTGATCAGTTTTGTCGGCACCGAGATGTTCTCTCCGCTATTGCGCGTCAGCGAGACATAGAAATTGTACGCGCCCGCAGCATCGTCTTCGATAATCTGCTCCGATCCATCCTTGTAGGTAACGATCAACTTCTTCGTGACTGCGTCAATGCCCAGATCATCGATGTGCGTCTGGATAGAAAACGGGCTGATCTCGAGAGGCGAGTCATCGGAGCGGAGTTCCTTTTTATCGACGTACGCTCCAACGCTAAACTCGGGCGTCGATGCCTCGAACGGCTTCGCGTCCTCGCCTTCACCCTCAGTCCAGCAGATATTCCAGGTAACCGCATGTTGCAAATCTCGCTCGCGATCCCACGAGGCAAAGTACATCGTGCCATTAATGACCGTGTCGCTTGATGTGTCCTTATCAATGGTGCAGCGTGTGTCAGCCCATTCCTCGCCGAAGTTCATGCTGGGCGTGCCGATGCCTTGTTCTTCTTCACCATAGAGAACAAGTTCGCCCGTCTCTGCTGCCGGCTTGTAGTAGTTAACGCCATTTGGATTGGACAGCGTAAACGTCACGGCACCGCAACCGTTTTTATCGATAGCCATCTCATGGATATCAAGCGTATAGCCGTTACCCTCGACGGACAGATTAACCTTCTGGACTGTGCCCTCCAGGCTTTGGGGCGCAATGCCGTCACCAAACTCTCTGGTGTAGGTGTATTTAGCCCCCGATGAGCCGCCGTTGGTCCAGGTAATGGAATCCCCGTTGCCATGGTTTCCCCAGGCTGAGGCAAAATAGCTGGAATTGATAACTGCGTAGGCGACCCCTCCGGTCGCGAGCACTCCGACAAGACATCCAACTACGGCAACATACAGAGGCTTCGCGTGGCCCTTTCGATGAAGCGGCTCACCCGCAGCGGTATTAAGGACGCGATCTGCAAGATTGCTATCGGCTTGGATGGACTCGAAGGCCTGCTTGATTTGATTGGATTTCACGGTCGCCCTCCTCTAGGATGAATTTGAGCTTCGATCGACCACGAGCTAAACGCGTTCGAACGGTCGCGGCTGGTACATGCAACAACTCGGCAATCTCTGAGGTCGAAAAGCCCAGATAGTAATAGAGCACGATGGGAACGCGGAATCGCTCCGGAAGTCGCATAACGTCTGACAGGACCGCCTTGGTCTCATCCTGCGCCGCCGAAAGCGAATCGGCCAGGTTCTCAATATCCTCCACACGCCTCCATGGCTTTCGAAAGAGCGATTTACATTCATTGATCGTGACCCGGATAAGCCAGCGGCGAAGATGTTCCCAACTTTCAAAGTGTCCATCGCTTTTAAGCAACTTAAGAAAGACATCTTGGGCAATATCGTCGGCATCGGCGCGATCGCGCAGGTACGTCAATGCGATTCTAAACACGACATCCCGGTGATCCTCGACCGCCTGTCTAAATGCTTGTTCTTCCATAATCACCTCCCGGTGATGCTGATGTTTCTTGCTGAGGCCCTCACCATAGATACGCTTTGACCGAACGGAATGTTTCAAATTCAAGCAGGAAAAACCTACCAAAATAAACCTGTCCATTTTTGACAAAAGGAATCCCCTTCTGTGCGCGGGGGCAGATTCCCGGAACGGGCCGCCCGCTGTTTAAGTTTGCTGCTCTACAGTCCTGCGCAAGACGGAAAGCACATTAAGTGCTTTCCTTTGCGTGCGGAACTCGCGACAAACTTAAACAGCGGGCGGCCCGTTCCGGGAATCCGACGTGCTCGTCGGGGTAACGTTCCTCACCAAAAAAGACCCGCTTCCCTGTTGGGAAACGGGTCTTTGGAAGGGCGGTTAACGTACTTGGAAGTTACTCCTCGTCGTTGTCCTTGGCCTCTTCGGCGTCGTCGGTGTCCACGAGCTGGTTGAGCAGCTCGTCGAGGGACGCCATGTCCTCGTTGATGGCACCGTTGGCGGGAGCCTTCTTGTCGTCGATCGGGGCGCCCAGGAGCTCCTCGTCGGCGTCGGCGTGATGCGTCGGAGCGGAGGTACCCAGCAGGATATCGTCCGGACCGTCGGGGCTAAAGACCATCTGCAGCAGCTGCGAGAGGTCTTCCTCGTCGGCAACGTCGTCGTTGTTCTCGAGGATGTAGAGCAGATCGTGGGCCTCGAGGCCGTCACGGAGCTCCTCGATCGCCTTGGCACCGATGCCATCGATGCGCAGCAGATCCTCCTCGGACTTGCCAACCAGGTCGCCAACCGTCTCGATGCCGACCTCGCTGAACTTGTTGGTCCAGCGCTGCGACACGCCCAGGTCGTCGAACAGGTACAGGCGAGCCTTCTCGGCGGAGATGGTGTGGCCGTTGCGGGTGAACGAACCGTCAGCACCACCGAACTCGTCGTAGCCGGCCCAGTCGAGCTGCTGCGGGAGCTGCTCGTCCAGGTCCTTGAGCTCAACCGGAGCCCACTCGGGCAGCGACTTGGCGTTGGGCGAAGCCGGGCCGTCGATGTCCACGTAGCCGTCGGCCGTGCGATACGTCAGCTTGGCGTTGGCGTACGGCTTGAGGCCGGTACCGGCAGGAATCTTCTTACCGACGATGACGTTGGACTTAAGGTCGAGCAGGTGGTCGACCTTACCCTCGATGGCAGCCTCGGTAAGGACGCCGGCGGTACGGATGAACGAAGCGCTCGACAGCCAGGAGTCGATGTTAGACGCGACCTTGAGCGTACCCAGGATGACGGGCTCGGCCACGGGGGCCTGACCGCCCAGACGGGCAACGCGCTCGACCTCGTCGGCGAACTCGTAGCGGTCGACGTACTGACCAAGCAGGTACTTGGAATCGCCGGGGTTGGTGATCTGAACGCGACGCAGCATCTGACGTGCGAGCACCTCGATGTGCTTGTCGTTCAGGTCGACGCCCTGGCTGGTGTAGACGTCCTTGACGCTCTCGACGAAGGTGTGCATCGTCGACTCGATGTCGGTCAGCTTGCGCAGGTTGCGGAAGTTGACGAAGCCCTTGGTGATCTGGTCGCCGGCGCGAACCTCGCAGCCGTCCTCGATCTCGGGCATAAAGCGCACCGAAGCGGGGACGCGACGCTCGTCGAGGACACGGGTGTGATCCTCGGAGTCGGTGAGCGTCAGCACGTACTCGGACTTCTCGGGCTTAATCGAGAGGTGGCCGGAGTACGGAGCCAGCTCGGCCTCGCGACCCAGGATCTTCTCGTTGACGTTGCCGACGATATCGAACATACGGCTGACCGTAGGCAGACCCTGCGTAATATCGTCGACGCCAGCGACGCCGCCGGAGTGAATGGTACGCATCGTAAGCTGCGTACCGGGCTCGCCGATGGACTGGGCGGCAATAATGCCGACCGCGGTACCGATGGCGACCGGACGACGGGTGGAAAGATCCCAGCCGTAGCACTTCTGGCACACGCCGTACTTGGAGCGGCAGGTGAGCAGCGCGCGGAGCTTGACCTTCTTGAGGCCGGCATCGACCATCTTCTGGATGTCAGCGACCTTCTCGATGTAGCCGTCCTGCTCAAAGAGCACGGTGCCATCGGGAGCCACGACGTCCTCGATGAAGCAACGGCCGACAAGGTCGGTGTTGAGGTCGGTGGTGCCGGGGATGATGAGGTTGTAGGTAACGCCCTCGTGCGTACCGCAGTCCTCCTCGCGGACGATGACGTCCTGGGCCACGTCGACCAGACGACGGGTCAGATAACCAGAGTCCGAGGTGTGGGATGCGGTATCGACCAGGCCCTTACGGGCGCCGTAGGTCGAAATGAAGTACTCGAGCGGCAGCAGGCCCTCGCGGAAGTTCGCCTTAATGGGAAGGTCGATCGTCTCGCCGGACATGTCTGCCATCAGGCCACGCATGCCGCCGAGCTGACGCAGCTGGGTCTTAGAACCACGGGCGCCGGAGTCGGCCATCATGTAGAGCGGGTTCTCCTCGTCGAACATGTCGAGCATGAGCGCTGCGACCTTGTCGGTACAAGCGGTCCACTCGTTAACGACTTCGATGTGGCGCTCCGTCTCGTTGATGAAGCCCTCCTCGAAGTACTCGTTGATCTGGTCGACGTTGGCCTGGGCGCGATCGAGCAGCTCCTGCTTCTCGGCAGGGATGAGAGCGTCCCACACCGAGATGGTGAGGCCGGCGCGGGTAGCGTAGTGGAAGCCGGAGTACTTGATGGCGTCGAGGATCGGGCCGACCTTGGCCTCGGGGTAACGATCGCAGCAGTCGGCAACCAGCTTAGCCACGTCGCCCTTGACCATCTTGTAGTTCATGAACTCATAGTCTTCGGGCAGGCACTGGCGGTTGAAGATGATGCGGCCGATAGACGTCTCGAAGCGCGCGGTCTTGTTGCCGGTGACATCGTAGTCGACAAACTCGTTCTTGCCGTTCTTGACGCGGAAGATACGGGTGCCGTCCTCGTTGATGACATTGGCATCGGCAGCGGACACGCGGACCTGGATCTTGGCCTGCATGTCGACCTCGGAGCGGCAGTCATAGGCGTGCAGCGCGTCGTCGAAGCTCGAGAACACGTGGTTCTCGCCCGGCAGACCCTCGCGAACCTGGGTGAGGTAGTACACACCGATGATCATGTCCTGCGAGGGGATGTTGACCGGCTTGCCGGATGCCGGCGAGCGCAGGTTGTTCGCAGAGAGCATGAGCACGCGAGCCTCGGCCTGAGCCTGGCTGGACAGCGGCACGTGGACAGACATCTGGTCGCCGTCGAAGTCGGCGTTGAAGGGCGAGCAGACCAGCGGATGCAGGTGGATAGCCTTGCCCTCGACCAGCACCGGCTCAAAGGCCTGGATGGACAGACGGTGCAGGGTCGGTGCACGGTTGAGCAGCACGACGCGGCCGTCGATGACCTCTTCGAGGATGTCCCACACAAAGGTGGCACCGCGGTCGATAGCGCGCTTGGCGCCCTTGATGTTCTCGACCTTGCCAAGCTCGACCAGGCGCTTCATGACGAAGGGCTTGAAGAGCTCCAGCGCCATGGTCTTGGGCAGACCGCACTGGTGCAGCAGCAGCTTGGGGTCGGTAACGATAACCGAACGGCCGGAGTAGTCGACACGCTTACCCAGCAGGTTCTGACGGAAACGGCCCTGCTTGCCCTTGAGGGCCTCGGCGAGCGACTTGAGCGGGCGACCGCCACGGCCAGAGACCGGGCGACCACGACGGCCGTTGTCGAACAGGGCGTCCACGGACTCCTGGAGCATGCGCTTCTCGTTGTTCACGATGATCGCAGGGGCGTCCAGGTCGAGCAGGCGCTTGAGTCGGTTGTTACGGTTGATCACGCGACGATACAGGTCGTTGAGGTCGGACGCGGCGAAGCGGCCGCCGTCGAGCTGGACCATCGGGCGCAGATCGGGCGGAATGACCGGGATGACGTCCAGGATCATGTTCGCGGGGCTGTTGCCGCCCTTCAGGAAGGCGTCAACGACCTCGAGGCGCTTGACGGCCTTCTCGCGCTTCTGCTTCTGGGAATCCTCGTCGGCGATGATGGCCTTGAGCTTCTCGGCCTCGGAGGGGAGGTCGATGGCAGCGAGCAGGTCGCGGACGGCCTCGGCACCCATACCACCCTTGAAGTACATGGAGTAGTAACGGGTCATCTCGCGGAACAGCGGCTCATCGGAGATGAGGTCGCGCTCGGTGAGCTTCATGAAGGCGTTGAAGGCGTCCGTGCGGAGCTGCTTCTCGTCCTTGCACTCTTCCTCGATGTCGACGATGCCAGAGGCGATCTCCTCGGGGGTCAGCGGCTCCTCGTCGGAGAACTCGTCAAAGTTCTCGGGGTCGCCCTGCTCCTTGAGGGACTCGATCTGACGGGCGCACTCGGCATCGATCTCTTCCAGATCGGCGGCGAGCTCCTCGCGCAGGTCGTCGGCGTCGGCCTCGCGAGCCTCGTAGTCAACCTCGGTGATGATGTAGCTGGCAAAGTACAGAACCTTCTCGAGGTCCTTGGACTTGATGTCGAGCATACGGCTCATCGGGAAGCTCGTGGGGCTCTTGAAGTACCAGATGTGGGACACGGGAGCGGCGAGCTCGATGTGCCCCATGCGGTCGCGACGCACCTTGGCCGAGGTGACCTCGACGCCGCAGCGCTCGCAGACGATGCCCTTAAAACGGATGCCCTTGTACTTGCCGCAGGAGCACTCCCAGTCCTTGGCGGGACCGAAGATCTTCTCGCAGAACAGGCCGTCCTTCTCGGGCTTGAGGGTACGGTAATTGATGGTCTCCGGCTTCTTGACCTCACCGTGCGACCAGGAACGGATCTGGTCGGCGGAGGCAAGGGAGATCTTTACCGAGTCAAAATCAGTAGCTTCGAAATCTGCCACAGTCAACTACTCCTTATCAGTGGTCGTGGCGGCGACAGCCTCGGGCGCCTCGGCGGTCTCGGCATCCTGGGCCTCGACGTCGGCGTCAACGCCGGCGAGCGCAGCCAGGTCGTCGAGAGCGGAGGTCTCCTCGGCGGTCACAGGGGCGGAGGCGTCCTCGTCGGCATCGTGCATGGGCTCGATGTCCAGTGCGAGCGAACGAATCTCCTTGACGAGAACCTTGAAGGACTCGGGGATACCCGGAACCGGAACGTTCTCGCCCTTGACGATGGACTCGTAGGTCTTGACGCGGCCCACGGTATCGTCGGACTTGACGGTCAGGATCTCCTGCAGGACGTTGGAAGCACCGTATGCGTACAGTGCCCAAACTTCCATCTCGCCGAAGCGCTGGCCGCCGAACTGGGCCTTGCCGCCCAGAGGCTGCTGGGTAACCAAGCTGTAAGGGCCGGTCGAACGGGCGTGGATCTTGTCGTCGACCATGTGGCCGAGCTTGAGGATGTAGGACGTACCCACGGTAATGGGCTCGCGGAACTCCTCGCCGGTGCGGCCGTCGAACAGGCGGGTCTTGCCGCGCTCGTCAAGCTGGGTGACGAACTCGGGACGCATGTGATCGCCAAAGGCAGCGGTGGCCTTGTTGAGCATGTTCTTGTTGGCACGACGAATGACCTCGGCGATCTCGTCCTCCTTGGCGCCGTCGAAGACAGGCGTGGCGGTGAAGAACGGACCGGGGACGTACTTGTCGGAGTCGGCCTGCTCGGTATCCCAACCGCAGGCAGCAGCCCAGCCAAGGTGGCACTCGAGCAGCTGGCCGACGTTCATACGCGAAGGAACGCCCAGCGGGTTGAGGATAACGTCGATCGGGGTACCGTCAGCCATGTAGGGCATGTCCTCGACCGGCAGAACGTTACAGATAACACCCTTGTTGCCGTGGCGGCCGGCGATCTTATCGCCCTGCTGGATCTTACGACGCTGGGCGACGTAGACGCGCACCTGC
>CABUUE010000070.1 GCA_902494685.1 uncultured Collinsella sp. | reverse complement strand
GACCTGCCAAAAAGGGACAGGTTTATTTTTGGCAGGTTTTATCAGGCAAAACGTTCAAATAAAAACGCCGGATGCAAGACGAGCGTGCCCGTCAGCATCCGGCGCATCTACAGCTACCAGCTCAGCAGCTCGTAACCGTCCTCGGTCACCACGAGCTGTACCTCGCACTGAGCCGAATCGCTACCGTCCTTGGTGCGCACACACCAGCCATCGCCCTTGCTGATCTTGATGTCGGGCGCTCCGGCATTGACCATGGGCTCAATGGTAAAGACCATGCCCGGAGCCATGATGGTGTCCACATCGGGTGCCTCGGTGGTAAAGCCCACAAACGGGTCCTCGTGGAACTCCTTACCGATGCCGTGTCCGCCGTACTCGCGCACCACGCTAAAGCCGGCGTCCTCGACCGTCTTTTGCACGGCCTCGGCCATCACGGACAGTGGCAGCCATGGCTTGACGGCTGCCAGACCCGCCTCCACGCTGGCGCGGGTGACGTCGACCAGGCGCTGGCGCTCGGCCGAGACCTCGCCGATGCAGAACATGCGGCTCGAGTCGCTAAAGTAGCCGTCTAGGATCGTGGAGCAGTCCACGTTGATGATGTCGCCCTCGTGCAGCACGTCCGTATCACAGGGAATGCCGTGGCAGACGACGTCGTTGATCGAGGTGCACACGCTCTTTGGGTAGCCCTCGTAGTGGAGGTCGGCCGGTGTGCCACCGTGCTCGACGGTGTAGTCGTAGATCATCTGGTCGATCTGGTTGGTGGTCATGCCCGCGGCGATGTGCTCGCCTACGTAGTCGAGCACGCCCACATTGATGGCGGCCGAACGTTTGATGCCCTCGATGTCGGCGGGCGTCTTGTAGAGCGTGCGGGGCAGAACCTCCCAGCCCTCTTCCCACAAGCGCTCGAGGCGCTCATCAAAGGTGCTATGGCATTTCTTATATTTTTTGCCGCTGCCGCACCAGCAGGCGTCGTTGCGGCCGGGTACGGGTCCGTTGTCATACATGGCTAACTTCCTTTCATCCGCAGCTAGTATAGCCCACCCACGCGTCCATAAAAGTTGCGGTGATATAGTTCCGATTTAAGCGGTTTAACAGCATAAACAGGAACTATATCACCGCAGCTGATGGAGCGGGATGGCGGGCACTAGCTGCTGCGTGGTTTTGCTAGTAGCTCACCTGGCAGGGAATGCCGAGGGCGCTCACGCGCGCGGCAATCGTGTCGAGCACCTCGGGCGCCGCTTTGGCAAGGCCGGCGACCGGTGTTTCGCGCGCCACCGTGTAGATGGTCGCCTCCTGCGGGCGAATGCGCTCGAGCGCCGCGAGCCAAGGGCCGACGTACTCCTCGCCGGTGTTGTCGATGAGCTTGCCCTGATACTCGCCGGTCAAAAAGATCGTCTGGATAATAACGTGACCGTCAAAGCTTGCGAACGTCTCAATCTGGTGCTCGACGTCGTAGGGGCCAACAGGCTGGTCGAGCAGCTGGATAAACGCCGGGTCGACGGTATCGAGCTTGAGGATATTGTCGTCGACCATCATGAGCGCGTCGTGCACCTCGGGGCGGTCGGCGCGCGTGCCGTTGGAGAGCACGGCGATCTTGGAGTTTGGGGCTAGCTGGTCGCGCAGCACAACGGCGCCGGCGATGGCCTGCGGAAATTCGGGTGCGGCGGTGGGCTCGCCGTTGCCTGCGAAGGTGATCACATCGGGGAGCTCGCCCTCGGCTGCCATCTCGCGCAGCTTTGCCTCGAGCGCGTCGAGTACCACGGCAGCTGTGTTGTACGGCTCATGGCAGGGGCGCTCGGCGTTGAGGCCGTTTTCGCAGTAAATGCAGTCGAACGTGCAGATTTTGCCGCTGGCCGGCATCATGTTGACGCCGAGCGAAAGACCAAGGCGACGGCTGCGAACGGGCCCAAAGATGGGGCTGGCATTCAAAAACGTAGACATAGGCATATGCTCCTCAAGACAATTGTGCCTAAGCATAGCATCGGCTCCAAAGCAAGGTGCGGGCTCTTGCTTTACAAGTTTCGTTTTTTCACGTTGCTCGTTATGTCGTGCCATGAAAAGCCTCGGGTCGGGTACAGTTAATCTGTTAACAAGGCGTAAGGCAATGCGGGTCCATCTAGCCGTACCGACGTGTAACTGGATGGGCGTTGACGATGGGAACACAGTATGGATTTTACGGTCGAGAATGCGTGCACCACGATCGCCTGCCGCGAGTATGCCGGCCCGGTTGTATCGTCCGATGCACCCGCCTTGGTGTGCGTGCACGGTGCGTGCGTCGACGGCGTCTTTTTTGACGCCATCGCCCGCGAGCTCGCCCGCGACTGTCGCGTCATTGCCTACGACCGCCGCGGTTGCGGCGAGAGCGGCGACGCTGCAGACGGACGCTACGACCTCGCCGTCCAGGCCGCCGACCTGCAGGCTGTTATCGAGCATATTGGCGCTCCCGCAAACGTGCTTGCGCACAGTGCCGGTACGTTGGTGGCCCTGGAGCTTCTCCGTGCAAACCCCGCCATAATCTCGCGTGCGATTCTGCATGAACCCGCCGTGACGGATGAGGGTGCCGGCCTGGGCGCGGCCCCGGTTTTGCTCGAGATGATCGCCGCGGGAAAGGTCTCCAGGGCGTTACGGGCCTTCTTGGGTGCCATCGGCGATTCGGACCCTGAGGCCCCCAAGTTAACCGAGGCAGAAGCCAAGCACGCCCTGCGCAACGGCCGCAGTTTCATGGCGAACGAATACGGGATTACTATGACCTGCGTTCCCGATTGGGATAGCGTTCGCGCGTCGAAAACGGTGGCCGCCGTGCTTTTGGGCGAGCTCTCGATTGGTACGTCCCGTGAGCCGGGAACGAGGATAGCGGCTGAGCTTTTGGACCGTCCACTCGTAATGGTTCCCGGCGCGCACAATGGCCTGCGCGATCGCCCGGCAGCGGCTGCTCAGACTGTCCGTGGCATTCTGGGGCTCTAACACCCGCAATAGCCAAAACAGGCTTCACCCGCAAACGTTTCGGCCGTGTTAACAAACGTGCTCAAAACCTTACGTTTGCGGCTCCAATTGCGCCGTCTGCCAACTCATAAAAATGTAACAGCATTCACGTGCTTACCTGCATCGGCAAGGTGTTACCCTTGTAACATTTGGAACCCACCGCTACTATGCGAACCTATCGAAAGGGCCCCATATGCTCAATAATCACGAGGTCAATCTAACCGGCGAGGAGGCTGCCGCCGAGGTCGCCCGCGTCGCGAAGACCTACCCCGTGGTGCGTTTGCTGTCGGCCGATCAGATTAAGAGCGAGCCTAACTGCTTGCTCGCCGGCGATCGCTGCCCTTGTCTGCGTCAGTCGAGTCTTGAGGCCTTGGCAGGTTCCGATGATGTATCGGAGCAACTGCTCAATGATGGTACCGAGTACCGCGCTCGCCTGCGCCCTCTGAAGGTCGAGGGCGAGCCTCACGTCCTGCTGATGGTGCGTCCGATCGATGAGCAAGAGGCTGCAGAAGAGGACCTCGTCTACACCGATGTGCTGACGAGTGTGCGCAATCGCCGATATTACGAGGAAAAGCTCCGCAACGCCCGCATGAATGCCGGCGTTGCGGTGATCGACCTTGATGATTTTAGGGTCTTCAACGATACGTGTGGCCGTCATGCCGGCGACCTTGCGCTCGGTGCTGTGGCGACAGCCATACGCAGCGGAATTCGTTCGACTGACGAGCTCGTACGCTATGGCTGCGACAAGTTTGTGGTCGTCATGCCCAATATTCCCTCCGATGACTTCACCCGTCGTCTGCATCAGGTGTCCGATGCCGTTCATGCCACGATTGTTCCGGGCCATGAGTACGTGAGCTTGACGGCATGTGTTGGTGGCGTTCGCATTCATGGCGAGACGGTCGATGAGGGCGTTGGCCGCGCTGTCCAGTTACTGAGCCGCGCTAAGGCAAAAGCCGGTACGGTCGTGACCGATGCCGATTCCATCGAAGCCTTCCAAAGCGAAAAGCCTTTGGTGCTTATTGTCGATGACTCCGACATGAACCGAGCCATTCTCAACGAGATGCTCAAGGACGAGTATTGCATCCTCGAGGCCGACAACGGTCGTACGGCGCTCGACATGGTCGACCGCTATGGCGATGAGTTGTCGCTCGTGCTGCTGGATATTGTCATGCCGGGCATAAGCGGCTTTGAGGTGCTGGCCGATCTGTCGCGCCGATCGGGTATCGACAATCTGCCTTTCATCATGATTTCGAGCGAAGATTCCGATGATATGGTTCTGCGCGCGTACGAGCTGGGCGCCTCGGACTATATCAACCGCCCGTTTGACTCCCGTGTCGTGCGCCGGCGTGTAAGCAACGCCATCCGCCTATACGCCAAACAGCGCCGCCTGACGAGTTTGCTGTCCCAGCAGTACAACGAGCGCGTCAAGAACAGTCGCATGCTCATCGACATCATGGCCGGCGTCATGGAGCTTCGCAACGGCGAGAGCGGCAGGCATGTTACGAACATCGAGAAGCTGACCGAGCTGCTGCTTGGCTGTCTGGTTCAGCGTAGCGACACCATCTCCCTTGACAATGAGGAACGCTCTACGATTGCCCTGGCTTCGGCGCTGCACGATATCGGCAAGATGTCGATTGACGATGCGATTCTCAACAAACCCGGGCGCCTTACGCCCGAGGAGTTCGAGATTATGAAGACGCATACCACGATCGGCGCCGACATGTTGCTTGAGCTGGGCCGCCATCATGTCGGCAATGCGCTTATGGAATATGCGTACCAGATTGCGCGTTGGCATCACGAGCGCTGGGACGGCAAGGGTTATCCCGATGGCCTTAAGGGCGACGAAATTCCCATTGCCGCGCAGGTGGTCTCGGTGGCCGACGTGTATGATGCGCTGACGAGTGTGCGCGTGTACAAGGACGCTATCCCGCACGAGGAGGCGATCCAGATGATCCTGGATGGTAAGTGCGGTACCTTTAACCCGCTGCTGCTCGATTGCCTGCTCGAGGTGCAAGACCAAATTGCCGAGACGTTGGCACGCCCCGCCGACGTTGTCGCGTTTCCCACGATTTAGTTTGACCAAAGGAGTTTTTAATCCATGATTTCCATGCGTGAGGCGTATGAGAAGATCGGCGCTAATTATGATGACGCGTGCGCTCGGCTGATGGGCGAGGAAATGCTTGCCCGCTTTGCCCTCAAGTTTTTGGATGACGAGAGCATGGACAAGCTGGAGGCCGCCATGGCGGCGGGAGACGCCGAAGGTGCGTTTATGGCAGCGCACACGCTCAAGGGCGTGAGCCAGAACCTGGGATTCGATAATCTGTACGAGCCGGCGGTCGTGGTGACCGAGGCGCTGCGCGGCGCCGATGCCGTTGACGGCGCTCGCGAGGGAATGCATGCGTTGCAGCAGCAATATGCGGCTACGATGTCGGCCCTGCGCGAAGCGGCTGAATAAGAGCTTGCGAGCCTTGATGGCTATGAGAGTGGATAATCTCCCGTTTTAGGCCCGGTGGCGGCCTCAAAGTGGGAGATTATCCACTCTCGTTCGATACGTGTCCAAAAATCCACTCTCACCCCTTCTGATTAGTGAATGGCCTATGCGCACTGGCGGGGCTTTCCGCATGCAATCAATATCGTTGTTCGATAAACTGTTCGAATAACGATAGAGTCAATGAGGGTGAGTGTATGTCTAACAGCGTTCAGCGTATGGCCAAGGCTGGCGAAAATATCAGGAAGCTTGGTTTTTGCATGGCAGCCGTTTTTGCAGGGATGCTCGTCGCTTTTGCCGCGTTGGTTGTTTACGTGATCTGGTATGCGGTTGCAAACGTTGCTTCTGTCGATTCTTTCGGCGTCGTGACGCTTCTCAATGGCGGGTGCATCGTTATCCCAAGCGGACTGTGCCTGGCACTCGTCGTGGGTATTTCGCTTGTCGTTCTGTGTGGGATCAGCCGTAACATCTCGCGAGGCGTCTCGCCCTTTACCAAGACGCATGTGCGGCTTATCCGTGTTCTCGCGCTTGCCTTTGCTGTTAACGCCGCGGTTTCGCTTGTTGGTGCCTATGGATCGGTCAATCTCACCATTGGCGGACTGGAGCTTTACATCGTGCCTCATTCCTTCGTTATTGAGATTTGCCAAGGCGTTACCTTTGATACGGGGTCGTTTATCGGCGCAGTTGTCTGTTTGTTTATCTCGGCGATCTGGAGTTATGCCTCGCTGCTCCAAGAGCAGTCTGACGAGCTTGTGTAGGAGGAAACATGAGCTATCTCATCATCGAGCTTGAGACGCAGCTGCTTAAGACCGGAAAGACCAGCGCTGATCTGATTCGGGCGACGGGACATACTCCGGCTAATATTTCAAAGCTTAGAAACGGAAAGATAAAAGCTATTCGCCTAAAGACGCTTCTTGATATCTGTGATGAGCTTGATTGTCAACCGGGAGATATTATTCAGCGCGTGAGCGAGAAAGAGCTTGAGGAGCTTATTGTCGAGCGCGCAAAAAATGTCGTGAGACAGATGCGGGATGGCGGAGGCAACGAGGCGTCGCTTCCGACATCAGTCTTTGCTGTCGATTTGAGCGACGAGTAGCATAGAGCGAACAGCTATAACGAAATATCAGTGTAACGGGACCCGTGTCTAACACGGGTCCCTTCTTTATTAATTATCTTGACAAATATGAGTTATCGAAAAACAATAACAACTAGGAAAAACGATAAAGAAAAGAAGGAACGATATGAGCGGTTTTTCTATCAAGCAGAACGGGGGTCCAATGAACGCATCAGCAATAAAGCTATCAAAAGTTTCAAAACGCTACGGGAAACGGCGCGTTTTGCATGACGTTTCCTTCGAGGTGCATCAGTCTGAGCTCTGTGCCCTTGTCGGTGCAAACGGTGCGGGCAAAAGCACGCTTATTAAAATCGTCTTGGGCCTCTGCGAGCCATCGTCGGGGAGCGTGGAGCTCTTTGGAGGCAAATCAAAGAGAGAGCTTAGCCTGATGCGGACGCGTGTCGGCTATGTGCCAGATTCCAGCGGAGCATACCAGTCCCTCAGTGCGGTTGAGAATCTTCGGATCCGATGTGCGGAATGGGGGCTTGATGAGAAACGTGAGGTTCCTCGCGTTTTGAGTCTAGTTGGACTGGACGTCGAAGAGAAAAAGAGCGTAAGCAGTTTTTCTCTGGGAATGAAACGGCGGCTGGATATAGCTACGGCTTTGTTGGGTGACACTGACCTGCTTATTTTTGATGAGCCAGCAAACGGTTTGGACCCGCTGGGCATCGAGAGTATATGGGCCCTTATCGGTCGATTGAATCGAGAACAGGGTAAGACCATGCTCATCTCTAGCCATGATTTGGATGAGTTGGCATCAGTTGCAACAAGTTGCGTGTTTATTCATGACGGCGAACTGCTGAAAAAGGAATCGATGGACGTCATAAGGGATGAGGCGTCGTCCCTAAAAGAGTATTACAGGCGCTTGATGAAGGCGGTCTCGCTATGAAGCGGGCGATCCATCCCGTAAAGGCAGATATGATGCGTTTGCACAGGATGTTTCCGGCGAAGTTTGGTCTTGCGCT
>CABUUE010000069.1 GCA_902494685.1 uncultured Collinsella sp. | reverse complement strand
GGGATCAGCGGGGCCGGCAACGCCCTCGTCAGGAGGTTGGCTGTCGAGGGGTCCTGGAGCTACGTCCAGGCGAGCCACCAACCGAAGCTGATGCCCAAGGGCAGCGGCGTCCCGCTCGAGGTAAGGATGCACGGGAGGAAGGGTTCCGAGCGCCTGCTCCGGCGCCGCGAGGAGATGCTCGCCAGGGGCATGCCCCAGGCGAAGGCGAACGCCGCCACCGCCGCCGAGCTCGTGAGGTGGCTGTGGGCCCTCGGCGCGATGTGCCGGGAGGCAACCGAATAGACATAGCCCCCGTCCCGGCGAGCCGGGCAGCCTTCGGGGATACCCCCGCTTTCGCTGGGCGCGCGGCGGCGGCCGCATGCGCGTAGTCAGACTTGGGGAGCCCCACCGAAGGAGAGGATTGCGGGCCGCCGGAGCGGTATCCGCGGATATGAGGCTGAGCCGAAGGCGTCGACGACATGCCGGGGGCGGACCGGGACGGGTTCAACGGCAGGCCCCGCCGACCGATTGCAAGCGGTCGGCGGGGCCATTGTGGCTCTTGACAGCGGATTGGGTCATATGAGTGAAAACGCCCCTAAGCGAGCAAGGTGACGTGAAAGAGGAGGGAAGCGTACTTTGGGTACGCGACCGACGACTGAACGTCAGATTGCCGCCTAGGGGCGCTTGCAGCGTCGGACGGTTACGGCGTTTGGTAAAACGCCGTAACTCTAAATACGTTCCGCGATCTCGTGGATGAGGTAGTCGGTCTTTTCCCAGCCCAGACACGGGTCGGTGATCGACTTGCCAAAGACACCGCCGTCGACCGGCTGGTTGCCATCCTCCAGGTAGGACTCGATCATAAAGCCCTTGACCAGCTTGGAGATGGACTCGTTGCGGCGGCAGCTGTCGAGCACCTCCTTGCAAATGCGATACTGCTCCAGCGGACGCTTGCCCGAGTTGTCGTGGTTGCAGTCGATGACCGCTGCCGGATTGGCATAGCCGGCATGCTCGGTATAGCGTTCGGCCAGGCGTTCCAGGTGTTCGTAGTGGTAGTTGGGGTAGGTGCGCCCATCGAGACCGATGTAGCCACGCATAACGGCGTGTGCGAGCGGGTTGCCGTCGCACTCGACCTCCCAGTTGCGGAAGATGAAGCTCTGGTGCGCCTGCGCGGCGTAAATGGAGTTGAGCATAACGGTGGTAGAGCCGGCAGTGGGATTCTTCATGCCGACGGGTACCGAAATGCCGCTCGACACCAGGCGATGCTCCTGGTTCTCGACCGAGCGTGCGCCCACGGCAACATAGCTCAGCAGGTCAACGAGGTACTGGTAGTTGGACGGATAGAGCATCTCGTCGGCGGTGAAGAAGCCCGTTTCCTCAATAACGCGCAGGTGCATATGGCGGATGGCCTTGACGCCCTCGAGCAGATCGTCGGGAGCCTCGGGGTTGGGGTTGTGCAGCAGGCCCTTGTAGCCGGTGCCCTTGGTGCGCGGCTTGTTGGTGTAGACGCGCGGAATGATGATGAGCTTGTCCTTGACCTCCTCGGCGGTCTTGGCCAGTCGGTTCATGTACTCAAGCACCGAATCCTCGCGGTCGGCAGAGCACGGGCCGATGATAAGCACCTTGCGTGCGTCCTCGCCGGTAAAGACTTTGGCGACCTCGGCGTCAAATGCCTGCTTTTTGGCGGTAAGCTCGGCAGAAAGTGGCATTTCCTCGCGGATCTCCATGGGGATCGGCAGCCTGCGTTTGAATTCCATGGCCATAGGGGTCTCCTCAATCTATAGAAAGAGCAATAAGCGTATTGTCGAATGCTCGGCATTATCCGCTGTCGCACGCTAAAGTGCAAGCCCTTGTCACCCCGAAACCTACCAAAAAGGGACAGGTTTATTTTGGCAGGTTTTATCTGGGTAAACGTCGGCGGATGCCGGGAGGGAGCGGCGCCGCGCGGGACCCTAAGGCTGTTGTCGGTTCCCTAGGAAATACCCTGTGGGCAAAAAATGCCAAATATGAGTACGGTTGCTATCTTAGTATCATATTGCCTTCGCAAAATAATAGACATAACAGCAAAATATGTTCATTAACGCAAACACATATAAGTCCGCTATGGTGCTGTTTGATCAATTTAGGGACGCGTGTAAGCCGTGGGAGCGGCATTTGAGGCGGTTTTGGCTGTTACTAAAAAGGTAACAGTACTCATATTTGCCCTTTTTTGCCCACGGGGTCTGGAAAGCGCCGTCAGTGAGGTCTCAGGGAAGGCGTTTCGAGGCTCGAAGGACACAAAACGGGGGCGCAGGTTGTCCTGCGCCCCCGTTTTCTTGGCATTGCGGTTGTTTGCCGCCGGTTTTTACGCCGCTTCGTCGAACTGCGAGTTGTACAGGTCGGCGTAGAAGCCGCCCTGGGCGAGCAGCTCGTCGTGCGTGCCCTTCTCGACGATGTCGCCGTCGCGAATCACCAAGATCACGTCGGCGTTGCGGATCGTGGACAGGCGGTGCGCGATGACAAAGCTGGTGCGGCCCTGCATCAGCGCATCCATGGCGCGCTGAATGAGCTCCTCGGTACGGGTATCGACGTTGGAAGTCGCCTCGTCCAGAATCAGTGCCGGGCGGTCGGCCAAAATGGCACGGGCGATGGTCACGAGCTGGCGCTGACCCTGCGACAGGTTAGTGCCCTCCTCGTTGATCATAAAGTCGTAGCCGCCGGCGAGCGTATGGATAAAGTGGTCGCAGCGTGCGGCGCGTGCGGCGGCCTCGACCTCGGCATCGGTCGCATCGGGGCGTCCGTAGCGGATGTTCTCGCGGATGGTGCCGTTAAACAGCCAGGTGTCCTGCAGCACCATGGCAAACTCGCCGCGCAGCGCCGCGCGGTCCCAGTCGCGCACGTCGACGCCTTCGACGCGCAGCGAACCGCCGTCCACATCGTAAAAGCGCTGCAGCAGCTTAATGAGCGTGGTCTTGCCGGCGCCGGTGGGGCCGACGATGGCCACGGTCTGGCCGGGCTGTGCCTCGCAGCTAAAGTCGTGGATGATGGTCTTGTCGGGCGTGTAGCCAAACTTGACATGGTCAAACTCCACGTGGCCGGGGCGCTTCTCGGGAATCTGCGCGTCGGCCTTCTGCTCCTCCTCGGGCGCGGCCAGGAACTCAAAGACGCGCTCGGTAGCGGCAGCCATCGACTGCATCGTGTTGCTCACGTTGCCCAGCTGCTGCACGGGTTGCGTAAAGTTTCGAACGTACTGGATAAAGCTCTGGATGTCGCCGGGCGTGGCATTGCCGGTCAGCGCGAGCTGCGCGCCCACCACGACGACGCCCACGTAGCCCATGTTGCCCACCAAGCTCATAAGCGGCATCATCAGGCCCGACAGGAACTGCGAGCGCCAGCCACTAATAAAGAGGCGGTCGTTTTGACGGTCGAACTCTTCAATCGAGGCCTCGGCGCGGTCGAACACCTGAATGACGTTCTGGCCGGCAAAGTCCTCCTCGATAATGCCGTTGACGGCGCCCAGAACCTGCTGTTGCTCGCGGAAGTACGGCTGCGAGAAGTGAATCATCACGGTCAAGATAATCGCGGCGGCCGGCAGCGTGAGCACGGTGACGCCGGTAAGCGGCAGGCTGATCGAAAGCATCATGACGAGCACGCCGATAATCTGCGTTACCGACGTGATGAGCTGCGTCACGCTCTGGTTGAGCGACTGACCCAGCGTATCGACGTCGTTGGTGATGCGGCTGAGTACGTCTCCCTTGCTGTGGCCGTTGAAGTAACTCATCGGAACGACGGCGATCTTGGCGGCGATCTCCTTGCGCATGCGATAGCAAATCTTTTGCGTGACGCCGGTCATGAGCCAGCCCTGGATGAGGCTGCAGACAGAGCTCGCCAGATACAGGCAGAGCAAAAAGCCGAGCGTCTTGGCGATCCAGTCAAAGTCAACGTCGCCGGTGCCGTTGACCTTGGCGACCAGGCCTTCGAACAGCTTGGTCGTAACCTGGCCGAGCACCTTGGGTCCCACAATGTTAAAGATGACCGAGCACACGGCAAAGGCGACGGCGGCAAACACGGCAATCTTGTGTTGGCCGATATAGCCGAGCAGCTGCCTCATGGTGCCCTTAAAGTCCTTGGCCTTTTCGCCGCGACGCATGCCGCCCATGCGGCCCATGGGACCACGTTGGCGGGTGGGCTTGGGAATCTGAGTCTTGGTCTCGTCTGCCATTAGCGCTCGCCTCCTTCCATGACGGCTGCAATTTCTTCTTGGGTAAGCCCCAGCTCCTCGGCGGAAAGCTGCGACTGTGCGATCTCCAGGTACGCCGGGCAGCTGCGCAGCAGCTCCTCGTGCGTGCCGGTGCCCACTACGTGGCCGTCGTCGAGCACGATGATCTGGTCGGCGTGCATGATGGTCGCGATGCGCTGGGCCACGACCACGAGCGCGGCGTCGGTGACGTTTTTGGCCAACTCCTCGCGCAGGCGAGCGTCGGTCTTGTAGTCGAGGGCGCTAAACGAGTCATCGAACACCACGACCTCGGGCTTTTTGGCCAACGCGCGGGCGATGGCCAGGCGCTGGCGCTGACCGCCCGAGACATTGGAGCCGCCCTGGCTGATGGGGGAGTCGTAGCCGCCCTCGCGCTCGGCGATAAAGTCCTCCGCCTGGGCGACGCGTGCTGCCTGGCGCATATCCTCGTCACTCACCATGTCGCCGGCAAACTTGAGGTTGCTCTCGACGGTACCCGAGAACAGACGACCCTGCTGCGGAATATAACCGATGCGGCGGCGCAGCTCGGAAAGGGTCATGTCGCGCACATCGATGCCGTCGAGCGAAATGCTGCCGCCCGTGACGTCGTACAGGCGCGGAATCAGCTGCACGAGTGTGGACTTGCCCGAGCCCGTGGAGCCAATAATGCCGAGCATCTGACCGGCATGCGTGGTGAAGTTCACGCCGCTGATGACGTCGGCGCGGGCATCGGGATACTGGAAGCTCACGTCGCGGAAGGTGAGCTCGCCGCGCGGCGCGCTGGCAGCGGGCAGTTTGGGCGAGGCGGGGTCGTTGATGCTCGTGGGGCAGGTGATGACCTCTTCCACGCGCTCGGCTGCGACCTCGGCGCGGGGCAGGATGACCGAAACCATGGTGAGGATCATAAACGCCATGACGATCTGCATGGTGTAGGAGATGAATGCCATCATGTTGCCGACCTGCATCACGCCGTCGGACACGCCCTGCGCGCCAAACCAGACGATAAGCACGGTGATGCAGTTCATGACGAGCATCATGAGCGGCATCATGAAGCTCATGGCGCGGTTGGTGTAGAGCTGCGTGGTCATCAGGTCGAGCGAAGCCTTGTCAAAACGCTCGAGCTCATGCTCCTCACGGTTGAACGAGCGGATGGGCATAAGGCCGTCGAGCAGCTCGCGGGCGGTAAGGTTCACGCGGTCCACAAAGCTCTGCATCTTTTTGAACTTGGGCATGGTGAGGCCCATGAGCACGCCGACGACGGCCGAAACCGCGATGATGGCCACGGCGATGGTCCACTCCAGGCCGGTGTGGTTGGCCAGGACGCGCATGACGGCGACGATGCCCATGACGGGGGCCATCAGGCACATGCGGATAAACAGGGTTGCGGCCATCTGGATCTGTTGAATGTCGTTGGTGCAGCGGGTGATGAGCGAGGCCTGGCTAAACTTGCCCACCTCTGCCGGCGAGAAGTGCATAACCTTGTTGAAGGTCTCGCGGCGCAGGTCGCGGGCGATGGAGCAGGCGGTGCGCGAAGCCACGGCACCGGTCAGGATGGTGGCGACCAGCGACACCAGACACAGACCAAACATCGTGGTCGCCATGCGGCCCAGGTAGGCGTTCTGCACGTCGGCGGGGTCGATACCCTGCGCCTTGTACTCTTCTTGCACGTAGGTCACGGCGCGCTGGGTGACGATGGAGCCCGACATGGAGCCCATTTTGTCAGCCATGTCGTTGGCGCCCTCGACGAGCTTGCCCTGGTCGATTAGGCCGCCTTCAACGCCTAGACGCAGGCTCTTCATGGTGATCTTGCCACCGTCGGCATCAATCTGTTTTTGCATGTTCTGCGCCGCAGCGGCCTTCTGCTGCATCTCGGCGAGTTGCTCGGGCGTCATCGCCGCCATCTGCTCGGGCGTGGGCATGGCCTGGGCGCCGCTGTTGTCTTTCTCACCGGACGTGCCCATCATGTCACCCATGGAGTTGGCGTCAATACCCTGGTTGAACGAAAGGACGACAGTCTCGGGCAGGCTCATGATGTCGGCAATCTTGCCGCCGTCGGCACGCTCCTCCTCGGTGCCCTTGTACGTTCGAATGCCGTTATTGTCCGCCTTGCTAAACACGGCCTCCACAGCCTTGGCGTCCTTGGAGCTCATGAAGAGTTCGAGGTCGTCGAGCGATTCGGCGCGAATGGTGTCGGGCACGGGCGAGGCGATGCCGCCTTGCTGCACGCCCACGTCGACGATGTCGCTCATATAGGTAGGCAGCGCCAGATCGGCGTTGCAGCTGATTACGATAAGTACGATAGCTGCGAACAGTGCCAGGACATGCTTTTTAAAGAGCTTGAGAATCCTCACTCGGCATCTCTCCTTTCTTGGTTGCGGTCGATAATTTCGTTGGCACGTCTTAGAAGACGCACCATCTCTTGGGTATCTGTTTCGCCGAACTGCTCGAGGAAGGCCGCGGTGCGGTCCTCGAATTCCCGACGCTTGATTTCGAGATCATGGAATCCCTTGTCGGTCACCGTGACGTGTACGCGACGACGGTCGGTCTTTGAGTGCTCGCGTTCGACCCAGCCCTTGGCTTCGAGAGCGCGTAGGATATTGGCGATGCGGGCACTCGAGACCCAGGCGCGATCTGCGAGTTCGCTCGGCGTGAGCGAACCGCCAGCGAGCATGAGGGCGCGCATGACGGCCATCTCGCCGCCGAGAGCTTTGTCCGCAAAGCGCGAAACGCGCTGATGCATGCTGCCAAACTCGGTAAGGAGTTGGCGTCCAAGCTCATGGAAATCGGTATCTTCCACCGAAAACCCCTAACACTAGAAACTATTTTCGGTGGAAGATGATACCCCTGCACGCGCGCCCTATACGGAAGATTTTTGGGACATGCCTAGAAAACTGCCTTTAGGCGATCTCCGTACACCGTCGGTGCCAGCAAAGTTAAGGGCAGATCTCTAGGCATGTCCCAAAAACTACCTGGTTGCTAGGCAATATAAAGAACGCATAAAGAATTAAAATCATTCAAGAATTGCAGCGTTTCAAAGAACTATCATGCACGCGGTTAGGCGAGGGGTTGTCACCACCATGACGACTGGGACTCATATAATCGCCACGTGCGATGCTCCAACTTCCCGCGAGGAGACACCTTATATAAAGGGGGATGGAGTCATGGCATTTGACTTCACGGGCAAGACCGCGATTGTCACGGGCGGCACTCAGGGCATTGGCCTCGAGATCGCCAAGGGCATCGTCGCGGGCGGCGGACATGTCGCGCTCATCGCAAGGAACGCTGCTAAGGGCGAGGCCGCTGTGGCCGAGCTTGGCGAGGGCAACAAGTTTTATCAGCTCGATGTCGCTGATGCGCCCAAGGCGCG
>CABUUE010000068.1 GCA_902494685.1 uncultured Collinsella sp. | reverse complement strand
CGCCAAGCGCGGTCTGGGCGCCAAGTCGCTCGATGACCTGCGTACCATCCCGTGGATCTTCAGCTGGAGCCAGGCGCGCATTAACCTGGCCGCTTGGTACGGTCTGGGCACCGCCTGCGAGCAGCTTGGCGATCTTGACCAGCTCAAGGCTGCCTACCAGGAGTGGCCGTTCTTCCGCACCTTTATCGACAACATCGAGATGTCGATTGCTAAGACCGATCAGCGCATCGCCAAGATGTATCTGCATCTGGGCGACCGCGATGATCTGTCCAAGAAGGTCTTTACCGAGATGCAGCTCACCCGTAAGTGGGTCCTTGCCATCGTCGGTGATGAATGGCCGCTGCAGCGTCGTCGCGTGCTCGGCTGCGCCGTTCGCGTGCGTAACCCCTACGTCGACGCCCTGTCCATCGCCCAGGTCCGCGCCCTTCGCGAGGTGCGTATGAACCAGGACGAGATGGCCGAGGAGAAGAAGGCCGAGTACATGAGCCTGATTCTTTCGACTGTGACCGGCGTCTCGGCAGGACTGCAGAACACGGGGTAATCGATAGCCCTGTGGCTCTCACCGGGACCCGATGGGTTTCCCTCTGAATGCGTCCTCGCACTTGAAGCCCCCTTATCCTGCTCCTTCGGAGCTGTGGATAGGGGGGCTTCGTGCTGCGGAATGCATTCAGAGGGAAACCCATCGGGCCCCTTCGTCCTCGGTCTTCTGGGATTAAAGCTGAAGGGAATAAGGCGCGCTTCGCGCATAGCGTGGAGTGCGGCGAGGGCTTCTTGCGTCCTGCGGAGTGTGCCTAAAAGTAAACTAATGGCGGGCCCTGCGATGTCCGGTCTTCGGCGGATCAGCCGCTGGGTGAGGGTGGTGCTTGGGGCGACGTGCAAAAAACGGAGTTTTCAGCAGCCAAAGATTGATGCATAAGGCCATAGCCGGCTTTCGCTGCCTTTGTTGATGCTTTTGCACGACGATTGGGCTTTGGCGACGATCATATATGGCTGGTTTCTCGCCGCATGCTATCCAGATGGGTCGAGTCATGAGGACTATCTACCTTTTGAAAGATTTTTGGCACCAAAATCTTATCCCGCGATGCTGAATACTCGCAAAAATGCACGCTCCGGAGGGTACTACCCAGTTATGGCCAGAAATCCATGCGCCATCTTATGCAATTAATTAACGAATTTATGCAAAATGGCTTACGTGCGTACGTCTCGGACTAGATGTTTGCCTCGGCGCTGCGTAAATCATCCTGTCTATAGTGTCTTTGACAGGCGGCTGCGGTCCCGTTTGGGGTCGCGGCCGTTTTGTTGTGGGTCAAATATGAACGTTGTGTTAATGAGTCGGTGGACGGTGGTGTTTTTCGGTGAGCGGCGTATCCTTCCAACGGTTTATCTAGTGTGTCAGTTGAAAAGGAAGAGGGCGCTCGTCATTGTTTGAATGTGAACTGCCGTTTGACCACAAGACGTTGCATCTGGAGCTCGAGGATAAGAACTTCGCGGGTGTGATGGAAGGTCATCAAAACGAGTTTAAGACTACAAAATCGCAGGAAGAGCTGGTGGAGGAGTCACTTGCCAACCCTTATGGCTCGCCTTCGCTCGAGGAGCTTTGTGCTGGCAAGAAGGATATTGTCATTATTAGCTCCGATCATACGCGTCCCGTTCCCTCGCGTGTGACGATGCCTATTCTGCTGCATCACATCCACTCCGCTGTGCCTGAGGCGCGCGTTCGCATTCTGGTTGCTACGGGTATGCATCGTCCGTCGACGCACGAGGAGCTCGTCAACAAGTATGGCGAGGAGATCGTTGCCAACGAGGAAATCGTTATGCACGTCGCGACTGATGACAGCATGATGGAAAAGATCGGCACCCTGCCTTCTGGTGGCGAGTGCATCATCAACAAGATTGCCGCCGATTGCGATCTGCTGCTTGCCGAGGGCTTTATTGAGCCGCACTTCTTTGCCGGTTTCTCTGGCAGCCGCAAGTCTGTCCTGCCTGGCATCGCCAGCTACAAGACCATCATGTACAACCACAACGGCCAGTTTGTGAACGATTCTCATTCGCGTGCCGGCAACCTTTGCCACAATCACGTGAGCGAGGACATGTTCGCCGCCGCCGAGATGGCTCACCTTGCCTTTGTGCTCAACGTGGTGCTCAACGGCAAGCACGAGGTCATTGGCTCCTTCGCCGGCGACATCCACAAGGCACACGAGGCTGGCTGCGAGTTCGTAAAGAGCCTTGCCGGCGTTGAGCCCGTCGAGTGCGAGATTGCCATCACCACCAACGGCGGCTACCCGCTCGACCAGAACATCTACCAGGCCGTGAAGGGCATGTGCTCTGCCGAGGCCACGCTTCCCGAGGGCGGTGTGATCATCGACGTCGCCGGTTGTGCCGACGGTCACGGCGGCGAGGGCTTCTATCACAACATCGCCGACAACGATCCGGCAGAGTTTGAGCGCGCCTGTATCGACCGTCCTAAGGACGAGACCCTGCCCGACCAGTGGACGAGCCAGATCTTTGCCCGCATCCTGGCGCATCACCCTGTGATCATGGTCACCGACCTGTGCGATCACCAGATGATCAAGGATATGCACATGACGCCGGTCAACACCCTCGAGGAGGCGCTCAAGCTCGCCTTTGAGATGAAGGGTGCCGATGCCAAGGTGGCCGTCATTCCCGATGGCCTGGGCGTTGTCGTCGCGCAGCACTAGTGCGCGGCCTAAACGAATCGTTTATAACCGACAAGAAAGATAAGGTTTTATGCTTACCAAACTCCTCTGCGAATTCGGCGCAACGGCCCTCATGATCATCTTTGGCGTGGGCGTGCACTGCGATACCGTGCTCAAGGGCACCAAGTATCAGGGCTCTGGCCACATGTTTGCCATCACCACTTGGTCTTTTGGCATCTCGGTCTGCTTGTTTGTCTTTGGCGGTGCCGTGTGCATGAACCCTGCCATGGTGCTTGCCCAGTGCATCGTAGGCTTGGTGCCGTGGAGCAGCTGCATCCCCTTCATGATTGCCGATATGCTCGGCGG
This sequence comes from uncultured Collinsella sp., assembly GCA_902494685.1. Classification (GTDB taxonomy): domain Bacteria; phylum Actinomycetota; class Coriobacteriia; order Coriobacteriales; family Coriobacteriaceae; genus Collinsella. The sequence continues at coordinate 4,562 of CABUUE010000068.1, read as the reverse complement.
CTTTGTGGGCGCCGTAATCGCTTGGCTTATGTATGCCGATGAGTTCAAGGCTTCCGAGGGCGTCGTCGACCCTATTGCCCAGCGCAACATCTTCTCGACCAACCCCACCACCGAGGGCACGAACTATGCCCGCAACTTCTTCTGCGAGGCTATTTGCACCTTCGTGTTCATCAGCGCCATCCTTGCTGCCGCTAACCGCGCCGGCGAGAACGTTCTGATGCTCGCCATCTGCGTCGGCCTGATCGTTTGGGCTGTTGGCATGGGTATGGGCGGCATCACCGGCTTCGCCATGAACCAGGCTCGTGACCTTGGTCCTCGCATGGCCTATCAGGTTCTGCCGATTAAGAACAAGGCCGACAACAACTGGAAGTACGGCCTGCTTGTTCCTGGCATCGCTCCGTTTGTCGGTGCCGCTCTGGCCGCGCTGTTTGTGCATGGTTTCTTGGGCATGTTCTAGGCTAAGACAATTGATATAACGCCCGGGTCCGGCATAGGTTAACTTTCCGCCGCGTCCTCGGACATGCAAGAAGCTCCCGCTGCGCACTTCGTGCGGCGGGAGCTTCTTGCGTCCTGCGGAATGCGGCGGAAAGTTAACCTATGCCGGACCCTGCGGGAATCCAGTTGCCTTCGAACAAGCAGCCCAACATATATATCTGAATATAGATGGGAGGGGCTTGTTGCTGTTGGGGGCGTTGAAGTGTGAATGACACTTTGGGATGCGTGGCGGCCTGGGTTGGGTCGATGATTTGGGATGAGCTTCTTACTTAGGTGAAGAGGGGCTTTATGGCTGAGAGGTAGTCTTTGGCTACGTCGGCTTTGTCTGCTTGGAAGTTGTGCCAGGCCCACCATTGGACCATTCCTACGAAGCTTGAGGCTATGTGGTGTAGTAGGAAGCTGCGATCCATGGTGGCGGCGGGGCCGTTTGGGTCGTTGGGGACGGTTTCGGCTGCTCGTGACATGATGGTCTTACGTAGGCAATCGGCGAAGACGCGTGAGCCGGCGCCGGCTACGAGGGCTCGAACGCCCTGGCGGCGCTCCCAGAGGTTGTTGAGGATATGCTCGACCTGCACGAGCGGATCATCGAGGGGCGTACCGTCATCGTCGAGGGCATGGGTGCAGATATCGCACACGAGCTCAGCGAGCAGGTCATCTTTGCTCTTGAAGAGGCCGTAGAACGTGGCCCGACCCACATGGGCGCGAGCGATGATGTCGCCGACGGTGATCTTGCCGTAGTCCTCTTCGCGCAGCAGCTCGGAGAACGCCGCAACGATGGCAGCGCGGCTTTTTGCCTTGCGGGCATCCATGGCTATGCGTCCGCGTGAACGAGCAGACAGCGAAGCGTACCGGAGCAACCCTCGTAGGGGCGCTTACCGGTGCCGTAGCCGACGGCCTCGATGCGGTAGCGGGCCGGCAGGTGCTCGGACGTGCGCAGTGCGGCGACGATGGCGGCGCCCGTGGGCGTCACGAGCTCGCCGGCGACCGGTGCGGGCGTGAGGGCGATATTGCCTGCTTGGCATAGGTTGACGACAGCGGGGACGGGAATGGGCATGAGGCCGTGGGCGCAGCGGATGGTTCCGTGGCCCTCGGAGAGCGACTCGACCACGATATCCTCAATACCCAGGTCGTCGAGGCAGATGGCGACAGAGCAGACGTCGACGATGGAGTCGACGGCGCCTACCTCGTGAAACAGGACGGTCTCGGGCGTTTTGCCGTGAGCTTTAGCCTCAGCTGCAGCGAGTGCGGTAAAGATGGCGAGGGCACGGCGCTTGGCACCATCGCTCAGCTGCGAGCCATCGATGATGGCAGTGACGTCCGCCAAAGAACGGTGGTGATGGTGGTGGGCGTGATGATGGTCCTCGTGGCCATGCTCGTGGCAGTGCTCGTGTTCGTGCTCGACATGGTCATGATGGTGGTGCTCATGCTCGTGCGTGTGCTCGGTAGCTGCTTCGTTGCCGTAGAGCCAGGCCATATCGTGGTCGTGGTTCTCGAGCTCCTCTGCCAGCTGAACGTCAAAGTCGCAGGCGTCGATGCCATGCTTGTTTACGCGTGTAACGGCAATCTCAAAGCCGTCGACCGGCAGCGTGGCGAGCTGTTCGCGCAGGTGCTCCTCGCTGGCGCCCAAGTCGAGCAGGGCCGCGACGGTCATGTCGCCGCTGATGCCCGAGGTGCCGTCGATGATAAGCGTGTGCTGATGGTTAGACATGAAATGCTCCTTAACGGGCGCGAGGCGTGCCGGCGCTCAGATGATTGATAAGACTTGCCTGGTAGGCGGCGCCAAAGCCGTTGTCGATATTGACGACCGAAACGCCGCTGGCGCAGGAGTTGAGCATGGCGAGCAGCGCGGCTACGCCACCAAAGCTCGCGCCGTAACCCACGCTGGTGGGAACGGCGATGACCGGACAGCTCACCAGGCCGCCGACAACGCTCGCCAGTGCGCCCTCCATGCCGGCAATGGCGATGACCACCTGTGCCTGGGCAAGCTCCTCGGCATGCGCAAGCAGACGGTGCAGGCCGGCGACACCCACGTCGTAGAGGCGGTCGACCTCGTTGCCATAGAACTCGGCCGTCAATGCCGCTTCCTCGGCGACGGGCAGGTCGCTCGTACCGGCGCAGGCGACAACGATACGTCCGTTGCCGGTAGGGGAGGGCTTGCCGCCCACGAGGGCGAGCTGTGCGTCCGGGACATATCCCAGGTCGATGCCGTTGTCGAGGAGCTCCGAGGTGCGGGCTGCTTTTTCGGCGTCCAGGCGCGTGACCAGGATGCGCTCCTGGCCGGCATCGCGCAGTGCTTCGATAATGGCGGCAACCTGCTTGGCGGTTTTACCGGCGCCGTAGACAACCTCGCCGGCTCCCTGGCGCACCCCGCGCGAAAGATCGAGCTGCGCAAAACCCAGATCGGCGGTTGGCGCCGTCTGGATGCGCGTAAGGGCGACAGCTGGGGTGACTGCTCCGCCGGCAACATCGCTCAGCAACTGCTCAAGATCTCGCTTATCCATATATGTTCCTTTCGACGGTGCAAAGTCTAGCACTCAAAGGGTGTTTTTCCGAACACTAAGACAAAATTGTTCGGAAACTATAGGACAGACTGATTCAATTGTTAGACGGATCGACTAGTCGCGCAGGATGATGTCCATGGCGAGCATCAGGTTGCGTTCGTCGATGGTAAACGGGGCTGCCTCGCGCGTCTTGGGCTTGGCGCAAAACGCGATGCCCGTGCCCGCGGCCTGAATCATGGGGATGTCGTTGCCGCCGTCGCCGATTGCCACGGTATGGGCCATATCGACACCGCACCCAACCGCCCAGTCCAGCAGCTGGATGAGCTTGGACTCCTTGGTCACGATGTCTGCCGCCAGCTTACCGGTAAGCTTGCCGTCCACGACCTCCAGGCGGTTAGCCAGGCAAAAGTCGATGTCCGCGGCGGCCACGATCTTATCGGCGACCTCGTGAAAGCCGCCGCTCACCACGCCGACCTTCCAGCCCTTGCTGTGCGCCGAGCGCACAAGCTCCAGCGCGCCGGGGGTAAACGTCACGCGCGTAAAGGTGCGCTCGAACACGCTCTTGTCCAAGCCGGCAAGCAGCTCCACGCGCTCCTCGAGCGCCTGCTTAAAGTCGAGCTCGCCGCGCATGGCGCGTTCGGTGATCCGCGCAACCTGCTCGCCCACGCCGGCCTCCTCGCCCAACAGGTCGATGACCTCCTGGTTGATGAGTGTGGAGTCGATATCCATAACGATGAGGCGTGCAGTCATGGCGGGCCTTTCCGAGTGCAGTTGTATTGGGGCACATTGTCGCACGTGGCACGCCTTGGCGACGGCCGCGGTGCACCAATTGTTTCGTCTCCGTCAAGTCTTTGGGCATGAGCTACTTTTTCGCGGCACATCGACACAGGTGCGATAAGATAGAACGCCATGTCCGGCTGCGCGGTTTACGCAGGCTGGGCAAATCTGTACGACGCCGCCCGGAACGACACGGGGCGGCACAGATCCATAAAGGAGGATCACTGGTATGAGCCAGACCCGTCCCATTGACGAGCATTCCATGCACACCCGTACCTGCGGCGAGCTTCGCTTCGAGAACGTGGGCGAAGAGGTCACCCTCACCGGTTGGGTGAGCCGTCGCCGCGACCACGGCGGCCTTATCTTCTGTGACCTTCGCGACCGCGAGGGCATCACACAGCTCACCTTCGACCCCGAGCACTCCGATGGCGATGCCTTTAAGATCGCCGAGACCATGCGTCCCGAGTGGCCCATCAAGATTCACGGCGTCGTGCGCGCTCGTGGCGAGGAGACCACCAACACCAAGCTCGCGACCGGCGAGATCGAGGTCCTGACCGACCACGCCGAGGTGCTCAACACGTCCGTCACCCCGCCGTTCCAGATCGAGGACGGCATCGAGACTAGCGAGGACACCCGTCTGCGCTATCGCTATCTGGACCTCCGTCGTCCCGAGATGATGTCCAACCTCAAGCTGCGCTCCGACTTCACCTTTGCCGTTCGCGAGGCGCTGCACAACCGTGAGTTCATGGAGGTCGAGACGCCCTCCCTGTTCAAGTCCACGCCCGAGGG
>CABUUE010000067.1 GCA_902494685.1 uncultured Collinsella sp. | reverse complement strand
CAGCTCCGTAAAACGGGAACGGATGAGCTGTTGAAGAAAGAATTGGCAAAGGGAAAACTGGTGATTGGTGAATCAGCAGGTGCGATTGTATGCGCTCCAAACATCCAATATATCGAGCAAATGGATGAAAAGCGGGAGGACTACTCACAAGAAGATGATGCAGGGCTTAATTTGATTGATTTCTATGTTCTTCCGCATTTTCTTACAGCACCATTTAAGAAAGTTACCGAGAAAATAATAACTGAGTTTTCGGATTTGAATCTATGCCCAATTAACAATCGTCAGGGAATTGTAATTGATGGTGAAGGCTCAAAGGTTATTTGCAAAGACTAATTTAAAAATCCAGTTTGCTGCACTCGTTCCTAGCAGGGTTTGGGTCAGGAGGGGCGCAAGAGACGGCAGGACCGTGTACGCGTTCCTGCGCGAGGACCGCGGGGAGGGACTGCCTGGGTACGGCACCTGTCAACTCGGTCTACGTCTTTGATGACCGGGTCGTACTCAATATCAACTTCACGGATGATGCCAAAACGGTCACCCGTGAGGAAGTGTTGGATTCGAGTGCTGTGGACAATGTTCCAGCATGCTGGGATCGAACTCGCTAGCCGGAATCACACGGTACCCGTGGCGCAGGAGCAGGTCGACGAAAACGCCGTTACCCGGTGTGAGCGTACCGCTGAACGTTCCGTCGTAGATACGGCCTACACCACACGAGGGGCTACGGTCCTGCAAGACGCACGCAGCGATCTGGGACGGGCCGCCCGCCTGCTCGCACATGTCGAGCGCGCGCTCGGCACCCAGGCGAAACTCGCGATCGACTGAGGTACCCTCGCAGGTACGGACCTCGCCGTCCACGATCTCGGAAGGATCACGCGGTGTGGGCAGGCCGCCAAAAACCTCAGGGCATACCAACAGGACCTCGGTCCCCGTGCGCTCGCAAGCCTCGACCAGCTCGCGATGATAGTTGTCGAGTCCGTTATACTTGCAGCTCTCGCCCATCAAACAGGCGCTCACCACGATCTTCATGCATATCCCTCCCAAGCAAAACGCCCCATTTGAGATAGAAGCTCAAATGGGGCGTTCGATGCTGTGTAACCAGCCTTACTGCTGCTTCGGCATCAGCGGATTCTCGCGCGTGAGGAGATTCATGAACTCCTCGCCCGTGATCGTCTCCTTCTTGTACAGATAACGAGCCAGCTCGTGGAGCTTAAACTTGTTCTCCTTCAGAATCTGCAGAGCGCGGTCGTGCGCATCCTCGATCAGCTTGGCGACAATCGCGTCCACGCGCTCGGCCGTACCGGGGGCGCAGGTGAGCGACGTGTCCTGGTTGAGGTACGCATTCTGAACGGTACCGAGCGCCATCATGCCAAACTCATCGGACATACCAAAACGCGTCACCATGTTACGGGCGAGCTTGGTGGCCTGCTCGATATCGTTGGCTGCGCCGGTCGTCATCTCGCCAAAGATGAGCTCCTCGGCTGCACGGCCACCGCAATAGACGGCGAGCTTGTCCAGGACCTCCTGGCGTGTGGTCAGGAAGCGCTCATCCTCCTCGACCTGCATGGTGTAGCCCAGAGCACCGCTCGTGCGCGGCACGATGGTAATCTTCGTGACCGGCGCAGAACCCTTTTGGCGGGCAGCAACGATGGCATGACCGATCTCGTGGTAAGAAACGACCTGTTTCTCGTGGTCGGACAGCACCGTGGACTTGCGCTGCTGACCGGCGATGACGACCTCCACCGACTCCTCAAAGTCGTCCTGCGTAGCGCGCTTGCGACCCTCGCGGACGGCACGCAGGGCGCCCTCGTTGATGATGTTGGCCAGGTCGGCGCCCGAGGCACCGGGCGTGGCGCGGGCAATCGCGGTCAGGTCGATCGGCGGCTGCGTCTTCACGCTCTTGGCATGCAACTCGAGGATGTTCTTGCGACCGGTCAGGTCGGGCAGCTCAACGGGGATGCGGCGGTCAAAACGACCGGGGCGAAGCAGGGCCGGATCAAGGCTGTCGGGGCGGTTGGTAGCAGCGAGAACGACAATACCCTTGTGGTTATCGAAGCCGTCCATCTCGGTCAGCAGCTGGTTGAGTGTCTGCTCGCGCTCGTCGTTGCCACTAAAGCCGCCGCCATCGCGCTTCTTGCCGATGGTATCGATCTCATCGATAAAGACGATGCACGGGGCCTTTTCCTTGGCCTGCTTAAACAGATCGCGCACCTTGGCGGCGCCGCGGCCGACAAACATCTCAACAAACTCAGAACCCGAAATACTAAAGAACGGCACGCCCGCCTCGCCGGCAACGGCCTTGGCAAGCAGGGTCTTACCGGTACCCGGAGGGCCGACAAGAAGAGCACCACGCGGCAGCTTGGCGCCGATTTCCTCGTAGCGCTGCGGCTTCTCCAGAAAGTCGACGACCTCCTTGAGGGACTCCTTAGCCTCTTCCTGGCCGGCAACATCCTTAAAGGTCACGCCCACGTCCTTGGAGGCGATCACGCGCGCGCCGGACTTGCCCAGTCCACCGCCGCCAAAACCGCCGCCACCAAAGTTCATCGAAGGACCGTCATCGCCCATGGCCTTCTTCATACGGCGGTTGAGCCACCAACCGATGAGGAAGAAAATCGCCATGGGAAGGATGAGCGTAAGCAGGTAATAGGTCATCAGACCCGAGTTCTTATCGGGAACGACCGACTCAAGCGAGGCGCCAGATTCAAGCACGCGATCGGTAAAGCCAGCGTCATTCGGCACACCGGTCGTCTTGTAGGCGATGTTCTCGTCCTCGCCCTTCTTGGTGTAATAAATCGTGTAATCGTCCGTGTTGTACTCGACCTTGTCGACACTCTTCTTATCGAGCGCTTTGACAAACGTCGAGTAATCGGTCTTCGTAATCTGCTGCGTGTGACCGATGTTGGGGAACAGAACGGTCGAGAGCACGAGGTAGACGACGAAGGCGATGAGCACGTAGAGGATCATATTCCGTCTACGTTTGTTGTCATCCATCTCCATCTGCTTGAACTCCATCTACTGGGGTTGATAATGTTTTCTAGAATACCCAACCCGGACGGCGATAAACCGACGCCGGGCACGAAAGGACAGAGATGGCATCACTGTAAGTCGGCAAGGTTCAAATCTATACAGGCGACGGCAAGGGCAAGACGACGGCTGCTTTGGGGCGCGAGAGGATGTCGAGGAACTGATTGCGATAAAGCCCGCCACCACGGAACTCGTGCTCGCCGGCCGCTGCTTGCTACCCCTCGCCGACCTTGCCGACCTAGTAACCGAAATGCGCCCCGTCAAACACTACTTCGACGAAGGCCTCCTAGCCCGCCAAGGCATCGAATACTAGCCATTGCGGACGTCCCCAATAGCTAGGCAGTGGCGCGGCCGAGCCAGTTGCCGCTGTGATGGTAGACGGTGAACATCATGGCGGTGATTACCCAGGTTACGGGGTAGACCAGCAGCAGGTGCTCAAGCGACGGATCGAACGGCATAATCGCAAACACCCAGATCACCCTGAGCACGACGGTGCCAAAAATCGTGAGCAGCATGGGCTGCAAGCTCACGCCGGCGCCGCGGATGGAACCCGACGCGTTCTCGATAATCGAGAAAATCGCGTAGAACGGCGCGATAAAATGAAGAATCGTCGTGGTGTACGCCGAAATCGAAGCATCGTCGACAAACAGACGAGACAGCGGACCCGAGAATACCAGCAGCACGGCAGACAGGCCACCAATGAGCATAAACGACAGCACGAGCGACGTATGGTAGCCCTTGCGCATGCGCTCGTAGTTGCGCGCGCCAAAGTTCTGTGCCGAGAACGTGGTGATCGACACGCCAAGCGCCTCGGTAACCATCCAGACAATGCCATCCAGGCGGCCCGAAAGACCCCAAGCCGTGGTGACATCGGCACCAAACGAGTTGACCGACACCTGAATCAAAACGTTGGAAATCGAATACGCAGCAGACTGAAAGCCAAGCGGCAGACCACACGAGATCATGCTCTTACAAATGCCAGGATCAATGCCGAGTTTGGACAGTGAAAGCCGCCACGCACCCGGTGCGTGCATCATACGAATCACGATCATCGTGGCGTTGGAGCAAATGGTCAGCGCCACCGCGATGCCACAGCCCAGAGCCTCCATATGAAGCACGGCAACGAAGATGATATCCAAAACCGCATTAACAAGGCAGCCGGAAGCGATGATCACAGCAGGCCCGCGCGTGTCGCCCACGGCACGCAGCAGTGCGGTTCCCATATTAAGCAGCAGTGCCGCAACCATCGCGGCAAAATAACAGCGAGCATAGGCCACGCCCTCGGCCAATAGTTCATGCGGCGTGTTCATAAGCACCAGCATGGGCTCAACGAACACCATGCCAAGAATCGAGAAAACGATACCACCCACCAGCGCGAGCGTCATGGCCGTATGGACCGAACGACTCAGTCGCTCATCATCGTGCTGGCCAAAATACTGACCGGTAATGACCGCGCAGCCGGCGCCGACGCCAACGCAAAAGCCAATGCAGAGCTCGGTGAGCACCATCGTTGCCTGGATCCCGCCCAATGCGAGCTTGCCGCCAAACTGGCCGACGATATAGGTACCGATAAGCGTGTAGGCCTGCTGAAAAAACGAGCTAAAGAAGATGGGAACGCACAGCGAAAGCAGCTGCTGCCAAATGACACCCTGCGTTACATCGATAGCCGTAGATTTCTTAGCCACACGCCCTCCCCAAAAGCGCACGTCAACCGACAAAACAGCAAATTAAAACCAAAGCCAATACCAGCTTAGCACCGACCGGCGTCGACCGAAACACCTCGAATTAGAGCACGGTGCGGAATAACTGCCTAGTGATACAAACCCGGCTGGTAGTGATACTCATTGCTCACGTGCGGGCACAGCTGCCAAAATGCGACGGCACTCGCCGCGGCCACGTTGAGCGAATCGACCCCGTGCGCCATCGGAATGCGCACGGCCCGGTCGCAGCCCGCGATGGTCTTGGCGCCCAGGCCGGCACCCTCGGTGCCCATAAAGATCGCCAGGCGATCAACCTCCTGCATCGCAGGATCGTCCAGCGAAACGGAGTCGTCCGTCAGCGCCATCGCAGCGCACGAAAAACCGGCTTCGTGCAGTGCCGCCAGGCCATCGTGCGGCCACACACGAGCCTCGCTGCCAATACGCGTCCACGGCACCTGAAACACCGTGCCCATGCTCACGCGGGCCGAGCGACGGTACAGCGGGTCGCAGCACGTCGGACTGACCAAAATACCGTCGACATTGAGCGCGGCGGCCGAGCGGAAAATCGCACCCACGTTCGTGTGGTCGACAATACCCTCGAGCACGCACACGCGCACCGGGCGCTCCCCCGCCGCCTCGACGACGCCACCCAAGAACTCATCAACCGGAATCTGCCGCGGGCGACGAAACGCCGCGAGCGCACCGCGCGTCACGTTAAAGCCCGTCAGCTGCTCCATAAGTTCCATGGAAGCCACGAACACAGGAACCGGACCTGCGCCCTCGCGCACAACCAGGCGCTCAAACAGCGGCATCATCTGGTCGAGCCAGCGTTCGCCCAAAAGAAAGCTCACCGGCTCGTATCCGGCACGCACCGCGCGCTCAATAACCTTGGCACTCTCGGCGATAAAGATGCCCTTTTGCGGCTCCAGCACGCAGCGCAGCTCGCGCTCGGTCAGTCGCACGTAGGCATCGAGCCGCTCGTCCTCGAGCGAATCAATTCGCAGAACCTCAACGGCATCAGTCATAGCAGCCTGCCCGCACCCTTCTTTACAGCACATCTATACCAAACGAGGCGACGCTAAGCGCCGCCCCATACATTCAATCAACCCGATAATACCGTTCACGCCAGGCGATTTACGCCTCAACGCGACGATACGTCACGAACTCATAATCGACACCCTCGTCGCCCTCGCCCGAGGCAATCGTGGCAACACCGCCACGCCGCGCAATCTCCCACGCGGGGTCGGCGTCCAAGTCGGGAAAGTACGTGTCCACGGCATGGGTGCAATGGTCGTGCGTGACCTCGGCCTCGGCGCAATACGGCAAAAACTGCCGATACACCTCGCCGCCACCAATCACCCAGGCAACGGGCTCATCGGAAACCGCGGCGAGCGCCTCGTCGATACTATGCACCACGTCAACGCCCTCGGGGGCAAAGCTCTCGTCGCGGGTAAGCACGATATTGCGGCGGTTCTTGAGCGGACGCCCGCCGGGAAAACTCAGTAGGGTCTTGCGTCCCATAATGACCGGGCACCCCTTGGTACACGCCACAAAATGGCGCATATCGGCGCGATTGGACACGACCATGTCGCCCTCGCAACCAATGCCCCAGTCATCGCACACGGCGACAATAGCAGAAAGCTTACACGTCATGCGCGTCACCTACACCGCAATGGGGATGTTCTTAACCTGCGGGCCGTGCTCATAGCCCTCGACGATCAGATCATCGGTCGTAAACGCATAGAAATCATGCACATCGGGGTTGAGCGTTACCTTGGGAGCCGCAAACTGCGGACGCTCGATAAGCTCGCGGACGATATCGACATGACGGTCGTAGATATGGGCGTCGGCGATCACGTGCAGCAGCTCGCCGGGAATCATATCGACGGACTGCGCGACTATCATCAGCAGAATGGCATACTGGCACACGTTCCAGTTGTTCGCGGCCAAAATGTCCTGGCTGCGCTGATTGAGAATCATGTTGAGTGTGGGCTTATCGTCCTGCGGGCGCTGCGTGACGTTATAGGTCACGCTGTACGCGCACGGATACAGGTGCATCTCGGACAGGTCGCTAAACACATACGTGTTGGTCATGATGCGGCGACTGTACGGTGTGTGCTTAAGATCGTACAGCACTCGGTCCATCTGGTCGAAATCGCCCTCGGCATAATGGCTCTTCTGGCCAATCTGGTACCCGTAGGCCTTACCGATGGAGCCGGTCTCATCGGCCCACTCGTCCCAAATATGGCTGTTGAGGTCATGGACGTTATTGGACTTCTTTTGATAGATCCACAAAATCTCGTCCATCGCAGACTTAAGCGCCGTGCGGCGCAGGGTGAGCGCAGGGAACTCCTCGCGCAGGTCGTAGCGCGCCGTAACGCCAAAGTTTTTAATGGTATAGGCAGGGGTGCCGTCCTCCCACACCGGACGGACCTTTTGGCCCTCGGTGGTGGTGCCATGGTCCAGAATGTCGCGGCACATGGCTACAAACTGTTGATCAGCCTTGCTCATTGACCCTCCTGTCAGTCGTCTATAAGCGATTTTTATTGTAGCCCAGGCGCACGCGGCCCCACAGCCCAAACATAACCCCTCATTTTCTGACATATGCCAGGAATTACTTGCGCAAATCCGCACGTTCGCTATTCTATTGTTGACATATGTCAGATTTGGAGAGTGTATGGCAGGAAGACACGAAAAATTGCGCCGCGTTGGGATCATCCCCGAATACCGCGGCTTTACCCCCGACGGCCTAGCCAGTGGAGACGCCATCGACATGACGATCGACGAACTCGAGGTGCTGCGCCTGTGCGACCTGGAAGGCCTTAACCAAGAGGCAGTCGCACAGCAGATGGGCATCGCGCGCGCCACGGTGGCGGCTATTTGCAGCCGAGCGCATCGCAAGGTGGCAAACGCGCTGGTAAATGGTCGGGCGCTCATCATCGAGGGCGGCAATATCGCATACTCCCCCATCACCACGACAACGGCCGCATGGCCAGCAAAGGAGGTCGGCACCATGAGGGTGGCAACGACGTACGACAACGGCAACATCTTTATGCACTTTGGCCGCAGCGAACAGTTCAAGATCTACGACATCCAGGATGGCAAGGTGCTCAACGAGCAGGTCGTAGGCACCGGTGGCACCGGCCACGGCGCCCTGGCGGGTCTGCTTGCCAACGGCGGCGTGGACACGCTCAT
>CABUUE010000066.1 GCA_902494685.1 uncultured Collinsella sp. | reverse complement strand
GTGGACATGTCGACGCCCGGGGTGTCGTTCATGTTGGGGTGACCCTGCAGGTGGCTGCCGATGTGGCGCAGCGTCTCGAGATCCTCCTTGGGGAAGAACCCGCGCTCGGCGAGCACGGCGTACAGACCAGGCGCGCAGTGGCCCTTGGAAAGCACGAAGCGATCGCGGTCGGCCTTGCGGGGGTCGGCCGGGTCGACGTTCATTTCCTCAAAGTACAGATAGGTCATGATGTCGGCAGCGCCGAGCGAACCGCCCGGATGGCCAGACTTGGCAGCGTGCACGCCGGTGACGATGCCCTTCCTTACCTCGTTGGCAACCTTTTTGAGCTCTTCGTCGCTCATTGTGCCTTCCTTTCATCCTCTTTAGACAAGATGCGCACGGCACAGAAGATCGTCCCAACCCAGCCGCGATGCACGTACGTCATTCATTATGCTGGAAACTGGAAGCTTTACCAGAGTATTTATCATTATTTGAGCAATTGAGCAGGCAGAACCGCTGATGAAACGGTTTACCAATGTGAACGTCTTTTGGATGGAACGCAGTCGACCCTACGCGTTAATGTCCTTGAAACCCTCGCCGAAGGTTTCCGTAACGTCGGCCACGGTCACGATGGCACGCGGGTCGCGCTCGCGCACGATCGTCTTGAGCGTGTTGAGCTCGCGACGACTCACGATTACCATGATCACCGGCTTCTCGGCACCCGAGTACATGCCGGTCGCCTTAAACTTGGTGCAGCCGCGACCCAGGCCATACATGATGTCGGCCGCAATATCGGGAAACTTGTCCGAGATGATGAGTACCATACGGCGCCTGTTGCCGCCGTCGACCACGGCATCGATCACGTAGCCGCTAATGACCATCGAGAGGCCCGCATACAGCGCGTTTTCGACCGAAAAGACCGGGGCCGACAGCGCGCACACGGCAACGTCGATCGCCATGACGGTGGAGCCCACCGGTAGTGACGTGTTGCGCGAGATGATCTGGCCGATCGTGTCGGAGCCGCCAGTGTTGGCACCGGCGCGTAGCACCATGCCGTAGCCGATGCCCGTGATGATGCCGCCCCACATAGCGGGCAGCATCAGGTCGGCATGTGCCAGCGGCGCCACAAACGGAGCGAACAGGTCGGTGAAGAAGCCCAGCAGCACAAAGCCCGTCGCGGTCTGCACCACGTAGAACATGCCACCCTCGCGCATAACGACCAGCAGCAGCAAGGCATTCATCACGATGGTTTGAATACCGACAGGCAGCGAGATGCCATGCGAGGCGCCGACCGCCTGGATAATCGTGGCGAGACCCGTAACGCCGCCGGCAGCAAGACCGTTGGGAATCAAAAATAGATCCGTCGCGATAGCGGCCAGAGCGCAGCCCAGCATAATCTTGGGCAGATCGTGAAAGAAGTTCAGCGAAAGAATGCGCTTGATGTCCAGACGATATGCCATGCTGCCTCCCTCAAAAAAGCGCACCCAAACGAGTGCGCTTTGAACTTCTTGCTGTATTCGATTCTACCGATTCATCGAGCAAATACCACCCCTGCGAAGTGTTTGCATCGACCCGGAGCCAACCATGTGCCTAGGCGTCCGAGCCTTCCGCATCGGCGTTGCCGGTTGCCCAGCGATGGTAGCCGATCACAAACGGATCCAGATCGCCATCGTCGAGAACGGCCTCGACGTTGCTGGTCTCCACGCCCGTACGCAGGTCCTTGACCATCTGATACGGGTAGAGCACGTAGCTGCGAATCTGGTTGCCAAAACCGATCGTGGTCTTTGGCCCGCGAATCTCGTCGAGTGCCTCGGCGCGCTTCTCGAGCTCGATCTCGTACAGACGGGCCTTGAGAATCTGCATGCACGCGGCCTTGTTCTGAATCTGGCTGCGCTCGTTTTGGCAAGTGACAACGATGCCGCTGGGAAAATGCGTTACGCGCACAGCAGAGTCGGTGGTGTTGACGCCCTGACCGCCCGGGCCGCTCGCGTGGTACACGTCCACGCGGATGTCGTCGGGGTTGATCTCGATGTCGATATCATCGGGCAGTACGGGGATGACCTCGACGCCGGCAAACGTGGTCTGGCGGCGCTTCTTGTCGTCGGTGGGGCTAATGCGAACCAAGCGATGGACGCCGGCCTCGGCGCGCAGCATGCCAAATGCGTCCTTGCCCTCGACGGTAAAGGTCGCGCGGTCGATGCCGATGACCTCGGCCGCGGGACAGTCGTTGATGGTGACCTTCCAGCCGCGACGCTGGCAGTACTTCATGTACATCTTAAAGAGCATGAAGGTCCAGTCCTGGGCCTCCAGACCACCCTGTCCGGGCTTGATGGTCACGATGGCATCGCCGTGATCGAACTCACCGGTAAACCAGCTCGAAAGCTCAAGCTCATCGATGGCACGGGCCAGGCGCTCAGCCGTGGCTGCAGCCTCCTCGCGAAGGGCGGCGGCGTCGGGGTCATCCCCCATCTCCTCGGCAAGCTCCAGCGCGGCGCGGGCATCGGAAAGCTCGCCGCGCGCGGTGTCCACGGCAGCGATATCTTCCTTGGTGCGCGCGATCTCCTCCATGGTGGCACGGGCGGCGTCGGCGTCATCCCAAAAGCCAGGGGCAACACTTTTGGCCTCGAGCTCGGACACGCGGGTACGCTTCTCGTCCAGGTGGAGATATGACTCGACCTCACCGAGCCGGTCCGCAAACGCGTCCAGCTCGGCGGGCGTTACCTCTAAAGCCTCAGCCATTAACGATTCCTGCCGTGGCAGTACTTAAACTTCTTGCCGCTACCGCAGGGGCACGGGTCGTTGCGGCCCACGTTGACGTACGGATCGTCGCTCTCGGACTTGCGATAGGTGGTCACCTTGCCACCGTTGTTGACGGCAGCCGGACCACCCTGGACAGCCGTGCGGGCCTGCACCTGCGCCTGCTTGCGCAGCACCGAGTCGCCGTTGTCACCATCGACCTCGGCAGGACCGGAGAAGCGCGCGCCCTCGAGCGCGGGCTCCTCCTTGTGCTCCACGGCACGCGGGGCAGCCTTGATCTCGATGCGCAGAACCGTGCGCAGGTAATCCTCATACATGGTATCGACGAGTATCTGGAACGCGCCGTAGGCCTCGGTCTTGTACTCAACCAGCGGGTCGCGCTGGCCAAAGCCGCGCAGGCCGATGCCGGTCTTGAGGTAGTCCATCTCCTGCAGGTAGTTCATCCAGCGGGTATCGATGACGCGCAGCATGACCTGGGTATTGAGCTCGCGCATCAGGTCCTCGCCCAGACGCTCGGCCTTCATGTTGTAGCACTTCTCAACATAGGCCAAGACATCGGCAGCCAGGGCTTCAAAGTCCTCGTCGGGGAACTTCGGCGTATCGATGTGGCCGGTGAGCTCCACAACCCACTTGCGCAGGCCCTCCAGGTCGCGCTCGCCCTCGTGGCTGTCCTTGGTGCAGAACTCCTGCACGCAGCGGTACACGGTATCGTGCATGACCTCGGTGATGTGGTCGGTCAGGTCCTTGCCGTCCAGAATCTTGTTGCGCTCGGCGTAGATGACCTGGCGCTGCTTGTTCATGACGTCGTCGTACTCAAGGACGCTCTTACGCATGGAGAAGTTGATGCTCTCGACTTTGTGCTGGGCGCTCTCGACGGCCTTGGAGATGATCTTGTGCTGGATGGGCATGTCGTCGCCCATGTCGGCCGTGACCATCATCTTGGAGACGCGGTCCATCCTGTCGCCGCCGAACAGGCGCATGAGGTCGTCCTCGAGCGACAGGTAGAACTGGGTCTCGCCCGGATCGCCCTGACGGCCGGAGCGGCCGCGCAGCTGGTTGTCGATACGGCGGGACTCGTGGCGCTCGGTGCCGATGACGGTCAGGCCGCCGGCGGCAAGCACGCGCTCGCGCTCGGCCTTGCAAGTCTCCTTGGCCTCGGCGTTAAACTGCTCGAGCTGCTCGGGCGTCACATCCTCCATGGTCAGACCCTCGTACTCCAGGCGCTCGCGCACCAGCTCGTCGGGGTTGCCGCCCAGCAAGATGTCGGTACCACGGCCGGCCATGTTGGTGGCGATGGTCACGGCGCCGTAGCGTCCGGCCTGGGCAACGATGTGGGCCTCGCGTTCATGGTGCTTGGCGTTGAGGACCTCGTGTGCGATGCCGCGCTTGGTAAGGGCGGCGGACAGCTTCTCGGAACTCTCGATGGAGACGGTGCCCACCAGGACCGGCTGGCCCTTGGCGTGACGTCGCTCGACATCGTCGGCGACGGCGTTGTACTTGGCCTGAATGGTGCGGTACACCAGGTCCTCGTGGTCCACGCGCTGCACGGGCTTGTTGGAAGGGATGACTTCGACGGGCAGCTTGTAGATCTCGCGGAACTCGGCATCCTCGGTAAGTGCCGTGCCGGTCATGCCGGAGAGCTTGTCATACAGACGGAAGTAGTTCTGCAGGGTGATGGTGGCGAGTGTCTGGTTCTCCTCGCGTACGAGCACGCCCTCTTTGGCCTCGATGGCCTGGTGCAGGCCCTCAGAATAGCGGCGGCCTTCCATAATGCGGCCGGTGAACTCGTCGACGATCTTGACCTCGCCGTTGGTGACCACGTACTGCTTATCGCGGTGGAACATGTACTGGGCCTTCAGCGCCTGCTGCAGGTGGTTGACCAGCTGGCCGGAGAGATCGGCATAGATGTCATCGATACCCAGGCGGCGCTCGATTTTCTTAAGGCCGCGCTCGGTGGCGGCAATGGTGTGCTTGGCCTCGTCCATGACGTAGTCGCCCGTGGGCTCGACGTCCTCGGTGGCGGTGAGCATGTCGTGCGACACGTCCTCGCCGCGCTCAAGGCCACGCACGGCACGCGCGAAGTCCTTGTAGGTGCTGGCGGACTTGGTGCCGGCACCCGAGATGATGAGCGGCGTTCTGGCCTCATCGATCAGGATGGAGTCGACCTCGTCGACGATGGCGTAATGGTGACCGCGCTGCACGCGCTGCTCGGGACGGGTGACCATGTTGTCGCGCAGGTAATCGAAACCGAACTCGGAGTTGGTGCCGTAGGTGACGTCTGCCTGGTAGGCCGGACGCTTGAGCTCGAGCGGCATGTTGTTCTGGAGCAGACCGACGGTCATGCCCAGGTACTTGTAGATGCGGCCCATCCACTCGGAGTCACGCTTGGCAAGGTAATCATTGACAGTAACGACGTGCACGCCCTTGCCGGCAATAGCGTTGAGATAGCCGGCCAACGTGGAGACGAGGGTCTTACCTTCGCCGGTCTTCATCTCGGCGATGTGGCCCTCGTGCAGTGCCATGGCGCCAATGAGCTGCACGTCAAAGTGGCGCATACCCATGGTGCGCTTGGAAGCCTCACGCACGGTGGCAAAGGCCTCGGGGAGCATGTCGTCGAGCGACTCGCCGTTGGCGTAACGCTCGCGGAACTTATCGGTCTGGCCGCGAAGCTCCTCCTCGGTCATCTTCTCAAACTGGGGCTCAAGACCGTTGATCTGGTCGACGATCTTGTAGTAGCGCTTAAGGTCCTTATCGGATCCAAAGGACAGCAGCTTTGACATGAATCCCATGTGGTTTTCCTTTTTGGCCATCGCCCACGCCGTGCAGCTGCGGGCGAGTTAAACACAGATGATTGTACTTTAGCCAAACAAGGCGCGGCCTATACGGTCGACCTCGACCGCCACGTAATAACTACGACCAACCTGCCACAATGGGACAGGTTAATTTTGGCAGGTTTTATCTGGGCAAACGCTGCCTCTCTGCCATTTGGTGCAATGGGGGCAGGTTGGTTTGCACCAATAAAAAGAAAAGGGCCGCGCACCCAAACGGATGCACGGCCCTTATGCCATGAATGCGAGTGATTCCGCGGCGAGCTATTTACTCAGCAGCCTCGGTGGTCTCGGCCTCGGCAGCGGCCTCCTCGACGGGAGCCTCTGCGGGAGCCTCGGCGGCCTGCTTGGCAGCCTCCTCGGCAAACTTAGCGGCACGCTTAGCCTTCTCGGCAGCCTTAGCCTCAGCGGCGGCCTTGCGAGCGGCCTCGGCCTCAGCAGCCTTGGCGGCCTTGGCAGCCTTGGCCTCCTCAGCCTTCTTGAGCTGGGCGGCAGCGGCGCCACCGAACTTGTCGGCGAAGCGCTGGACGCGTCCACCGGTGTCGACGAACTTCTGCTGGCCGGTGTAGAACGGGTGGCACTCGTTGCAAAGCTCGACCTTCATCTCGGACACGGTAGCGTGCGTCTTGAAGGTGTTGCCGCAGGAGCACGTCACCGTGCACTCGACATACTGGGGATGGATACCCTGCTTCATGGTAGGACTCCTTATTGGTCAGGCGCTGGTTACCGATCAGCGCATAAGGCGTCTTGGTTTCCGACCAAGACAACAAACTCGGCTATGGTACCACGGCGCCGCGCGTCCCACAAAAGGTTCACGGTCTTTGTGCAACGCGGCGCGACCAACCGCAGCGGACACGCACCCTGTTGCCCCTTCTCCCATGTTGCAGACGTGTAACGCCGCAGTAAGCACACCCCTTTTGGCGCCAGACAGGTACAATGATGAACACTGTACCGTAGCGGAGCGCCCCGCGCGCGCCGCAATCACGCGAAAGGGTTTCCCATGGCCGAGATCTCGTCCTCCCGTATCGTCATCACCGTCCTTGGCAAGAACCGCCCCGGCATCGTCGCCGGCGTCACCCGTGTCCTAGGCGAGGCCAACGTCGACATCCGCGACATCACGCAGTCCATTATCGAGGACATCTTCACCATGACCATGCTGGCCGATACCGCCGAGTCCAAGCTCGACTTCGCCGAGCTGCAGAAGGCGCTGGCCGAGGCCGGCGAGCTTTCGGGCGTCAACGTGTCCATCCAGCGCGAGGACGTCTTCAACTTTATGTACCGCCTGTAGCGAACAAGCCGCTGGGGATAGCCTGACGCGCGCATGCCCATGCAAGCCACCCCGATGCGGCCCGGAGAGGAGCGCGCATGGCCTACGACGCCAAGAAAATCTATTACCGCTTCGATGACCACTTGAGCCGACTGGTTCTGGATTACGAAGCAAGCCGCCAGATTTCGTCTGAGAGCGAAAGCCTCTACCACGGCCTGCCGACCGACCCTTATGACGAGGGCTTGTTCGAAGAGCACAATGTCAAGCGCGGCCTGCGCAATGCCGACGGCTCGGGCGTGGTCGCGGGCCTCACTCGTATCTCGGATGTGCACGGCTACAACAAGGTCGACGGAAAGGTCGTGCCCGATCAGGGCAAGCTCACGCTTCGCGGCTACAGCATCGAGGATCTGGTCAACAATGCCCAGGCCGAGAATCGCTACGGCTACGAAGAAGTCGCCTATCTGCTTATCACGGGCTCGCTGCCCAACAAGGAAGAGCTCGACGGCTTTTGCGAGCGCCTGGGCGCCTTTAGACATCTGAGCGACGAGTACGTTAAAGAGTTCCCTATGACCACGGTGTCGTCGAGCATCATGAACGTGCTCCAGCGCGCCGTACTGTTGCTCTACGCCTTCGATGCCGAACCAGACGTGATCACGCCTGAGCACGAAATCGACGTCGCCATTTCCATGCTCGCACGTCTCCCGCGCATCGCCGCCTTCGCACACATGGCCTCGGTCGCCAAGCTTCGCGGCTCCGAGGTTCACGTGCCGCACCCTACGCCCGGTCTCTCCACCGCCGAGACCATCCTACAGGTCCTGCGCGGCGGCATGGCGTTCACCCGCGATGAGGCGATGCTGCTCGACGTTATGCTCATGCTGCATGCCGAGCACGGCGGCGGCAACAACTCCACCTTCGCTTGCCGCGTGCTGTCGTCTTCGGCCACCGACCCGTATTCCGCCTACGCCGCGGCTATCGGCTCGCTCAAGGGCCCGCGCCACGGCGGCGCCAATGCCAAGGTCGTGTCTATGCACGAGGACATCCGCGCGCATGTCTCCAACTGGGAGGACGAGGACGAGGTCGCGGCCTACCTGGGCAAGATCCTCGACAAGCAGGCCTTCGACGGCACGGGCCTCATCTACGGCATGGGCCACGCCGTCTATACGCTCAGCGACCCGCGCGCC
>CABUUE010000065.1 GCA_902494685.1 uncultured Collinsella sp. | reverse complement strand
GTCATAGGATCCTGGAAGATCATCGCGATATCGTTACCGCGAATGTGCTGCATCTCTTCCTCGGTCATTTCGAGGATAGAACGACCGCGATAGCGAACGTCGCCGCCCTCAATCTTTCCCGGAGGCATCGAGATGAGGCCCATGATGGTCATGGCGGTCACGGACTTACCGGAGCCGGACTCACCGACGACACCCAGGGTCTCGCCGCGATCGAGCGTGTAGGACACACCGTCGACAGCGCGAACGACGCCGTCCTCGGTATGGAAATACATCTTAAGGTCATCGACCTCGAGCAGATGCTGGCCCTCGGGAACCGGCTGGTCCTTCAGGTCCACATAGTTCTTGTTCTTCTTCATCCTTATGCGTCCTTCATCTTGACGTCGAGGGCGTCGCGCAAACCGTCACCCAGCAGGGTGAAGGCGAGCACCGTCGAGAGAATTGCCAGACCGGGCATGATCATCATCCAGGGAGCGGTCAGAAGATACTGCTGACCGTCCTGAATCATGGAGCCCCACGAAGGCGTAGGCGGAATAACGCCCATGCCGAGGAAGGACAGAGCAGACTCGGTCAGGATGGCGCCACCAATGTTCATGGTCGCGTAGACCACGATGGAGGCGACGGAGTTCGGGAAGATGTGACGCACGACGATACGAGCATCAGATGCACCCATCGCGCGCGCAGCATCAACATAGTCGTTTTCCTTGACGGTCAAGATCGCAGAGCGGAAGACGCGCGCAATCGAAGGCCAGCCGAGAATACCGATGGCGATAAAGACGTTCTGAAGACCGCGGCCGATAACGGCGATCATGGCGACAACGAACAGCACGTACGGGAACGCCAGGAAGATGTCCGCACAGCGCATGATGATCGTATCCCAGATGCCGCCGTAGAAACCGGCCAGAGCACCCATGACCAGACCGATCAGCGTGGAAATCGCGGTGGCCATAATTCCGACAGACAGCGAAACGCGCGCACCGTAGATAACGCGGACGAGAATGTCACGACCAAGGGCGTCGGTGCCAAACGGGTGCTCTGTACACGGAGCCAGCAGCGACGTCTCGGCCATGGTGGTCGAGTCGGAAGCCGTCGGAGAACCGAGCCAGGGCTTAGCCCACAGATCTGCGGTCAGGGCAACCACAACGACGATGATGATCCAACAGACACCGATAACGGCGAGTTTGTTCTTACGAAGACGCTTAAAAGCGTCGCCCCACAGCGTGCGGGACTTCGCGGGAGCAGATGCGGCCTTGGTGGCGGTAGCCTGCTCCTGAGACTGAGAATCAGTTTCCTGCATGAGACGTACCTCCCTTAGGCCTTATCCGACGGACCGCCAAGGCGGATGCGCGGGTCGAGGAATGCATAGCTAATGTCGACGAGCAGGTTGATCACCATGACGACGACAACGATGAGCGTAACGCCGCCCATAACGATGGGCCAGTCACGCATGCTAATGGCGCGATAGACCTCATAGCCGATACCGGGCCAGTTAAAGACCGTCTCGGTCAGGATGGCGCCCGAAAGCATGCCGCCAAAGTCGACACCAATATAGGTAACGACGGGGATGAGTGCATTCTTAAGCGCATGCTTGACGATGATCGCGCGATTGGAGAGACCCTTGGCCTTTGCCGTACGGATGTAATCCTGGTTCATGACGTCAAGCAGCTGCGAGCGCATAATGCGGGCGGCGTAAGCGGTCGAAACCGAAGCCAGCGTAATGGTCGGAAGCACATAGTGCATCCAATCCTGATACTGAGAGCTGGAACCGCCGGCACCCGAGATCGGCATGGAGATTGCACCGCCCGTGGCGTCCTTGAGGATGACGCCAAAGAACAGCTGCAGCAACATACCGAGCCAGAAGGCCGGGACCGCAACGAGGATCGACGTGGTGAGCGTTACCAAAATATCCCAGAAGGAATAACGCTTTACCGCCGAAATGATACCCGCACCGATACCCATGATTGCCTCGAGCACGATGGCGCACGCGGCAAGTTTGATCGTATACGGATACTTCTGGGCAAAGATATCCGTAACCGGCAGCTTGCGCTGATACGAATTGCCCAGATCGCCATGAAGCAGGCCGTTCATGTAATACAAGTAACGGTCCACGAGCGACGTTTGAACGGGATCGCCGTTCTCGTCAAGGATCGCGTTGCCGTCCTCGTCCGACTGGACCAGGTGATAGCGGACGCGAAGCTGAAGCTCCACCTCGGGGGACAGAGCCTTGTCTCCACCGATCAGCTTGATCGGATCTCCCGGCACGATATTCTGGAGGGCGAACAGAATCAGCGTAACGCCCAAAAACACCGGGATGAACTGAAGCACACGTTTAACGATGTACTTACCCATACCACTCCCCTATCTAGGGATTAACCTAAATGGGATGCCGATCGCCAGACCGGCATCCCAAAATTACCATCAGCCAGTTTACCCCAGGTTAGGGAGAACTGTATGTTTCCCATGAGGTCTACGTAAATACTTGACCCTCACGGAAGCTGCAAACTCTTAGGCGAGCTCAGCGGTACCCAGCTCGGCATGCTTCTGCGGATCGACATAGAGGTGCTTGATGCGATCGGAGCCGACGATGGTGTGCGTGTAGAACATCACCGGGATGACCGGGCAGTCGGCAGCGACCATTGCATCGGCCTCCTGCATCTTAGCGACGCGCTCCTCGTCGTCAACAATAGTACGAGCCTCGTCGACCTTGGCGTCGAACTCGGGGTTGTTGTAACCAGAACGGTTGTCGCCACCGAGGGAGTCGGAGTGGAACAGCGGATACAGGAAGTTGTCCATGATCGGGTAGTCGGCAATCCAGCCCAGACGACCAAACTGATAGTTGAAGTTCTGGTACTGCTCGAGCAGGGCAGACCACTCAGGGGTATCGGAAGTAGCGGTAACGCCCACCTTGGCGAGGTCGCCGATGATGGACTCCATGATCTCCTTGTGGCCACCGTCCTGGTTGTAGGACAGAGTCACGTTAATGCCACGATCGCCGTTGGCGTCAGCGGGAGCAACCTTATCGAGGTACTCGTTAGCCTTGTCGACGTCGTAGGCGCAGAACTCCCATGCGCCCTCCTTGTAGCCATCGATGCCCGGAGGAACAATGCCGTCGGCGGGGGTACGGGTACCCTTGAAGATGGTCTTGCAGATGGCCTCACGGTTGATGGCCAGGGAGATGCCCCTGCGCAGGTCGGCGTTGTTGAACGGCTCGGCCGTGTTGTTGCAGGTCAGGTAGTAGGTGGAAGGCTCGGAGCCGAGCAGCATGCGCTCGCCGTCGCCCATGGTGTAGCCGTCCTTGGACACGCCGCGATCCTTCTTGGCGGCGTCGATCTGAGCAACGGGAACGTCGCAGACATCGAGGTTACCGGCCTGGAACTCCTTGTAAGCGGTCTCCATGTCCTTGATGACCTGGAAGTGGATGCCATCAATCTTGGCCTTGTCGCCATAGTAATCGTCGAACTTCTTGAGGTTGATCTCCTGACCATCCTCCCACTTGCCGTCCATCATGAACGGGCCGTTACCGACCGGTGCAAGATAGAAGCTCTTGGCATCGGACTCGGCGCACTCGGGAACCGGGGCCAGAGCCGGGTGAGAGGCGACGAAGGGGAAGTCGGCGTAAGCGGAAGACAGCTTGACGACGAGGGTCTCATCGTCGGGGCAGGTAACACCGCTGAGCTCGGTAGCGTTACCGGCAAGCAGGTCGTCATAGCCCTCGACCATGGAAAGGTGATAGGAGACCTCGGAAGGGCCGTACTCGGTAGCAATGGCCGACTTGGTGTTGACCAGACGCTCCCAACCGAGCTTGAAGGACTTGGAGGTAACGTCGTCACCGTTGTGGAACTTGGCCTTCTTGATCTTGAAGGTAAACTCGGTGGCGTCGTCGTTGGCCTCAAAGGACTCGCAAGCCAGCGGAACGATCTCGCCCTTCTCGGCGTCATAAGAGGTCAGAGCGTCAAAGAGCTGGTACTCGACCTGAGTGCCCTGGTCCTCCTGGACATTGTAGGGGTCGATGCAGACCGGGTTGTTGATGTAGAAGTTCAGCGTCGAACCGGACTCAGAACCGGAAGCGTCGCCGCCCTTCTTACCGCATGCGGCAAGAAAAGCCATGGAGCTCGCAGCAAGGGTGCCGCCAACAAAGGCGCGACGACCCATAACGGGCTGGTGGAACATAGAATCAGCCATGCCATCCTCCTTATGAGATAGGACAAAGAAATGTTCAGTCGGACACATGTCGAGGCAATCCGATCCGAACCATCAAAACGCCGTCCGTTGCTATGGCTGGTTATGCACAACGGAGCAACGTTTTGCTATACAGTAGCGCATTTTATGCACGATTTGGGGCTAATTCCGGTTAACGGTCGAGAATTTCTTTAGTTGGGCGAAGTATGTGGTGATATTCTGGCTCTGTTACAAGTCTGTAAACAAAAAGGGCCCCGCACATGCGGGACCCTTTTCAAACGTATATACGCCGATGCTTAGTAGCCGACGATGCCCTGCGGGAAGAAGAACATGCACAGGACGACGCACACGGCAAAAACAACGGCCATAATTACCGTCAGGCGATCGAGGTTCTGCTCCATGACGCCCGTGGCAGAGCTGGAGTTATACAGCGAGCTAGCGATCATATCCGAAACGCCGGTGCCCTTACCGGAATGCATCAGGACGAGAATCGTCAGCGCCACGGCAGAGACAGCCCAAACGACAAACAGAAGAATCTGGAACGGACCCATAGATAAGCTCCTTAATAGAACAGTTCAAACTCCAGTACTGTACCACAACCCCCAGCACTCCCCCATCAGCCATTTGGTGACGAGGTAGAAATAGCGCAAAAAAGAGGGTTGTCCGGTTGTGGACAACCCCCTTACTAGAAAACGGAATTTGTTTTCTATTAGGCCTCGGTGGCGAGCACGCGGCCCGTCATCTCGGCGGAAGGCTCAATACCAGCCATGGTGAGCATAGTCGGGGCGATATCGGAGAGACGACCGTCCTCGATACCGGTGAGCTGAGCCTTCTCATCAACGATGATGAACGGCACGCGGTTGGTGGTGTGAGCCGTGAACGGATGCTTGGAACCGTCGGAAGCAACGTCAAACATGTGATCGGCGTTGCCGTGGTCGGCGGTAATCAGCGCAAAGCCGCCCTTGGCGAGAATCGCCGGGACAACCTTGGACAGGGCATCGTCAACAGCCTCGACGGCCTTAACGGCGGCGTCGAAGACACCGGTGTGACCAACCATGTCGCAATTCGCGAAGTTCACGATGTAGAAATCAGCGCGATCTTCGTTGATGGCGGCGACAAGCTTCTCGGTAACCTCGGGAGCGCTCATCTCGGGCTGCAGATCGTAGGTAGCGACCTTGGGGGAAGCGACGAGTACGCGCTCCTCGCCCTCCTTGGGCTCCTCGATGCCGCCGTTGAGGAAGAACGTCACGTGGGCGTACTTCTCGGTCTCGGCGGTGTGCAGCTGCTTCAGGCCATTGGCGGCGATAACGTCGGCCAGGACGTTCTCGGGGAACGTCTTGGGGAAGGCGACCTCGACGTCAAACGTCGGATCGTACTCAGTCATCGTCACAAAGTGCGAAAGCTTGATCTGCTCGCGCTCAAAGCCGTCGAACTCCTTGTCCGTGAACACGCGGGTCATCTGACGGGCGCGGTCGGGACGGAAGTTAAAGAAGATGGCCGCGTCGCCCTCGTGGATGCCCTCGTTATGGGCAGCGAAGGGCTCGACGAACTCGTCGCCGCGCGGATCCTTCTCGTAGTAGGCCTTGATACCGGCAACGGGGTCGGTATCAGCATCGGACGCGTTGACCATGACGTCGTAGGCGCGCTGGATGCGCTCCCAACGATTATCGCGGTCCATGGCCCAATAACGGCCCGAGACGGTGGCAACGCGAGCGTCGCAACCGGTCTCCTCAGAGATCTTAGCCAGGAAGGCGCAGAACTCACTCATGTAACCGGCACCGGACTGCGGATCGACGTCGCGGCCATCCATGAAGGCGTGGACGCGAACGGTCTTGACACCATGCTCGGCAGCCATCTTGACCAGAGCCTCGACGTGGTTCATGTGAGAATGAACACCGCCAGGGCTCATAAGGCCCATGAGGTGGAGAGTCTTGCCGTCAGCCTTGACGTCGTCCATAGCCTTGACGAAGACCTCGTTCTTGGCGATGGAGCCATCCTTGATGGCGTTGTTGATGCGCGAAAGCTCCTGGAACACGATGCGGCCGGCACCGATGTTGAGGTGACCCACCTCGGAGTTGCCCATCTGGCCATCGGGAAGGCCCACGTCCTCGCCCGAAGCGCCGAGCGTAGTGTGGGGGTACTTCTCGTACAGGCTATCAAGGAAGGGCGTCTTGGCAGCGGCAACGGCGTTCTCGCCATCGGCCGGAGCCAGGCCGCAGCCGTCCATGATGATCAGGAGTGCAGGAAGATGACGCTGTGCCATATGTCCTACTCGCCTGCCTTGACGACCATAGAGGCAAAGTCGGCAGCCTTGAGCGAAGCGCCGCCCACGAGGGCGCCGTCAACGTCGGGCTTGGCGACGAGCTCGGCGATGTTGCCGGGCTTGGCAGAGCCACCATAGAGAACGCGGATGCCGTTAGCGAGCTCCTCGCCGAACATCTCCTTGAGGGTCTCACGGACAGCGCCGCAGACCTCCTGAGCGTCCTCGGCGGTAGCGGTCTTGCCGGTGCCGATGGCCCAGATGGGCTCGTAGGCGACGACGACCTGCTTGGGGCAGGTGATCTCAAGACCAGCAAGGCCAGCCTTGACCTGGTTCACGACGTGCTCGACATAGGTGCCGGCCTCGCGGACCTCGAGGGACTCGCCGCAGCAGAAGACGGGAACAAGACCGGCGGCAACGAGGGCCTTGGCCTTCTTGTTCTGGTCCTCGTCAGTCTCGTGGAAGTAGTCACGACGCTCGGAGTGGCCGATGATGCAGTAGGTGCAGCCAGCGGACTTGAGCATGTCGCAAGAGGACTCACCGGTGAAGGCACCCTTGGCCTCCCAGTACACGTTCTGTGCACCGAGGGCAATGGGGGCAGCCTGAATACGGTCATGAACCGTGGTGATGTCGATGGTCGGAGGGCAGACGAGCACCTCGACGCCGGCCGGAACCTCGGGCAGAGCCTGAGCCAGCTCGTCGGCGAGCTTGGCGGCCTCGGCGACGTCGTTGTTCATCTTCCAGTTACCAGCGATAAGAAGGGTGCGATTAGGCATCGAGAAGCGCCTCCACTCCAGGCAGGGCCTTACCCTCGACGAGCTCCATGGAAGCGCCACCACCGGTGGAGATCCAGCTCATCTTGTCGGCCAGGTTGAACTTGTTGACAGCTGCGACAGAGTCGCCACCGCCGATGATCGAGGTGCAGTCGGCCTCGGCGACAGCCTCGGCGATAGCCTGGGTGCCGTGAGCGAAGTTGTCGAACTCGAAGACGCCCATGGGACCATTCCAGAACACAGTCTTGGCGCCCTTGACGGCCTCGGCGTAAAGCTCCTCGGTCTTGGGGCCGATGTCCATACCCTCACGATCGTCGGGGATAGCGTCGGAAGCGACAACCTCGGGGACAGCGTCCTCGCCAAAGTGATCGGCAACGCGGTTGTCGATGGGGAGCAGGATCTTGACGCCCTTCTCCTCGGCCTTCTTGAGCATCTCGCCAGCGCGCTCGACCCAGTCCTCTTCCTTGAGGGACTGACCGACGGACAGGCCCTGAGCCAGGAAGAAGGTGTAGGCCATACCGCCACCGATGATCAGGGTGTCAGCAGAGTCGATGAGGTGATCGAGAACGCCGATCTTGGAGGAAACCTTGGAACCGCCGACGATGGCGACGAAGGGGCGCTCGGGCTCGGCGAAGATGCCGGTCAGCGTGTCGACCTCCTTCTCGAGCAGGAAGCCGGCGACGGCAGGCAGGTAAGCGGCGGGGCCCACGACGGAACCCTGGGCGCGGTGAGCGGTGCCGAAGGCATCGAGGACGAAGACGTCACCATAGGAAGCGAGCTTCTTGGCGATCTCGGGATCGTTCTTCT
>CABUUE010000064.1 GCA_902494685.1 uncultured Collinsella sp. | reverse complement strand
TGTGATGGAACCGCTCTTTGTGGAAGTGATACGCTCCTGAAGAGCACCCATCTCGGTCTGCAGTGTCGGCTGGTATCCTACTGCGGACGGCATACGTCCAAGCAGTGCGGAAACCTCGGAACCTGCCTGGGAGAAGCGGAAGATGTTGTCGATGAACAGCAGAACGTCCTGGCCACGATCACGGAAATACTCAGCGGTGGTAAGGCCGGCCAGACCGATGCGCAGACGCGCTCCGGGCGGCTCGTTCATCTGACCGTAGACCAAGCAGGTCTTGTCGATAACGCCAGACTCGCTCATCTCGAGGAACAGGTCGGTGCCCTCGCGGGTACGCTCGCCGACGCCGGTGAACACCGAGGTGCCGCCGTGCTCCTGGGCGAGGTTGTTGATGAGCTCCTGAATCAGAACGGTCTTGCCGACGCCGGCGCCACCGAACAGACCTGTCTTGCCGCCGCGGATGTAGGGCTCGAGCAGGTCGACGGCCTTGATGCCGGTCTCGAAGATCTCGGTCTTGGTGGTGAGCTCGTCGAAACGGGGCGCTGCATGGTGGATGGGGTAGAACTCCTCCACCTCGGGCATGGGCTTGCCGTCGACGGGCTTGCCCATGACGTTCCAAATACGGCCGAGCGTCTTGGGGCCGACCGGCATCTTCATGGGCTCACCGGTATCGGTGGCGATGAGGCCGCGCTGCAGGCCGTCGGTCGAGGACATGGCGACCGTGCGGACGACGCCGCCCGGAAGCTGGCTCTCGACCTCGAGGATCGTGCTCAGATGACCGATCGGGGTCTCGGCCTCGACCGTGAGCGCGTTGTAGATCGGGGGCACCGCGCCGTCAAACTTGACGTCGACGACAGGGCCGATGATTCGCACGATGCGACCATCACCGGCAGTCGTCTTCTTGGTGGCTTCCTCGACCGCAAGCTTTACGGTGTTATTAGCCATTACTGTTCCTCCAATGCTGAGGCTCCGCCGACGATCTCGTTAATCTCGGTCGTGATCGAAGCCTGGCGCACGCGACTATACGTGCGGGTAAGGGTCGAGATGATCGCGGTGGCGTTTTCCGTCGCGGAGTGCATGGCCTTGCGGCGTGCACCCTGCTCGGCAGCCGCCGAATCGATCAGGGCCTGGTAGATGACCGTCAGGATATAAGACGGCACAAGCTTGCCGAGAACATGCTCGGGAGAGGGCACGAACTCGAACGTGGACGAGATGCGCTTAGGGGCGTCGGTCTCGTTCTTACGCGGACCGTGGGCCATAGCGATCATCTCGGGGTCGAGCGGCAACAGATGCTCGACGCGAAGCTCCTGATCCACGCGGTTCTTGGCGTGGTGGTAGACAAGCTCGACACGGTCAAGCTCACCGGCACGATACGCATCGCAGATATGAGAGGAGATCATGCGGGCCTGATTGAAATCGGGCTCAGAGGAGTTGCCCTCAAAGTGCATGATGACGTTTGCGCGGTCGCGGAAATACGTGGCCGGCTTACGCCCGCACGCGATGATCTCGCACTCGATGCCGTCGTTCGCCCAAGAAGCGGCGAGCTTTTCGGCCGTGCGCTCCACCGTCGTATTGAAACCGCCGGCAAGGCCGCGGTCCGAGGCAATAACGACAATCAGGCCATGCTTGACGCTCTCATGCTTCTGCAGCATGGGATCGGTGCCCGAACAGGAGGCGTCGCCGGCGACCGTCAACATGACGTCGGTCAGCGCCTCCTTATAGGGCTCGGCCTGCTTGGAGCGATCGAGGGCACGACGGATCTTGGCCGTAGAGACCATCTCCATCGTGCGCGTGATCTGCTTGGTCGTGGTAACCGAGGAGATTCGCTTCTTAATGTCGCGAAGGTTGGCCATGGGGCTTAGTTCTCCTCTGATCCAGAAACATCCGAATGGTGCTTGGCCATGAACTGCTGCTTGAAGTCGCCGATGACGCGCAAGAGCTCAGCCTTGGTGTCATCATCGATCTTCTTGGCGCGAACCTTGTCGAGCAGCGAGCCAAAGCCATTGTCCATGTACTCGATGAGCTCGGCACGGAAAGGCAGCACGTCGGCGATCTCCAGGTCATCCAGGAAGCCCTCGTTGCCAGCGAACAGCGTAACGATCTGCTCGCCAACCTCAAACGGCTTGTAACGCGGCTGCTTCAGGAGCTCGGTCATGCGGGCACCATGGGTCAGCTGCTTCTGAGTAGCCTCGTCGAGGTCGGAGCCGAACTGCGTAAAGCCGGCGAGCTCCTGGTACGAAGCGAGGTCCAGACGGAGGTTGCCGGCGACCTGCTTCATAGCCTTGGTCTGCGCGTCACCACCGACGCGGGACACGGAAATGCCCACGTCGACTGCCGGGCGCTGGCCCTGGAAGAAGAGTTCGGACTGCAGGTAGATCTGACCATCGGTAATGGAAATGACGTTGGTCGGAATGTAGGCCGAGACGTCGCCGTCCTGGGTCTCGATGATCGGAAGAGCCGTCATGGAGCCGTAACCGTTCTTCTTGGACATCTTGACGGCACGCTCGAGCAGACGAGAGTGCAGGTAGAAGATGTCGCCAGGATAGGCCTCGCGTCCGGGCGGACGATGCAGCGTCAGCGACATCTGACGGTAGGCCACGGCCTGCTTGGACAGGTCATCGTAGATGACGAGCACGTGGCCACCGGGGTTGGTCTCGCTGGCGGGCTTGCCGTCCTCGCCGTTGTACATGAAGAACTCGCCAATAGCGGCACCGGCCATAGGCGCGATGTACTGCATAGGGGCGGAATCGGCAGCAGTGGCCGAAACGATGATGGTGTAGTCGAGCGCACCGTGCTGAGCGAGGGTCTCACGGATGTTGGCAACCGTGGAGGCCTTCTGGCCGATGGCGACATAGATGCAGACCATGCCCTTGCCGCGCTGGTTGAGGATAGCGTCGATGGCGATGGCGGTCTTACCGGTCTTACGGTCGCCGATGATGAGCTCACGCTGACCGCGGCCAATAGGCACCATGGAGTCGATAGCGAGCAGACCGGTCTGAACCGGCTCGCACACCGGGGTACGATCGATGACGCCGGGAGCCTTGAACTCGATGGGGCGACGGTGCGTGGCGACGATGTCGCCCAGGCCGTCGATGGGCTGGCCGAGCGGATTGACGACGCGGCCGAGCATGGCACGGCTCACGGGGATATCCATAATGCGGCCAGTGGTGCGGCACTCGTCGCCTTCCTTGATGGAGTCGACGGCACCGAACAGAACGGCGCCGACCTCGTCACGGTCAAGGTTCTGGGCAAGGCCGAAGACGGTCTCACCGGTATCGGAGCTCTTGAACTCCAGAAGCTCGCCTGCCATGGCGCTCTTGAGGCCGGAGACGCGCGCGATGCCGTCGCCTACCTCGTCGACCGTTGAAACCTCATGCGTATCGACCGTCGCGGAGAGGCTCGTGAGCTGCTCCTGCAGTTTCTTGGCGATATCCTGGGCATTGAGGGTTTCGGACATTAGGCTTCACCTCCGTACGAATTAGCAGAGTTTGCGAGGGTCTCCTGCGCGATGCGCAGCTGCGTCTTGACGGAAATGTCACGACGCTCGCCGCGGGCCTCGAGCACCAGGCCGCCCACGATAGACGGGTCGACCTGCTCGATAAGGAATACCTTGCGGCCGAAGTCCTGCTCGCATTTCTTAGTGATGGTTTGACGCAGCTCGTCGTCGAGCGGGATCGCCGTGGTGACGGTCACGCCCACTACATCCTCGTCTTCCTCGGCAACATACTTAAAGGCAGCTGCCACCTTGGGAAGAAGGTCGAGCTGGTCGCGCTTGGACATGGTGTCGAGCACGGCGATGATCTCGGGGCTGGCAGAAGCCAAACGCTCGACCATCTCGAGGTCCTCGAACACATGGTTCTCGGCCTTGGCGGCTTCCAAAAGGGAACGCGCGTAGGTCTCGAGCACCTTGTCCTGATAGCGGCTAGTCGGCATTCAGGCTACCTGCTTCCTGGATGTAGCGCTCGATGAGCTTCTTCTGCTCGGCATCGTCCTCGAGTGCCTCGCCCACGATCTTGGTGGCGACGGCAACGGACAGGTCGGCGATGGAGCTCGCGGCACCGGCGTAGATGGACTTGCGCTCGTCCTCGACGGTCGTATGGGCCTTGGCGATGATCTCCTCGGCCTCCTTGTGAGCAGCCTCGATGATACGGGCACGCTCGGACTCGGCGTCCTTACGGGCCTCGAGAACGATGTCGGCAGCCTGACGACGGGCGTCGGTGACGATCGAGTCGGACTCAGCGCGCTTGGCGATAGCCTCCTGCTTGGTCTTCTCGGCCTCGTCGAGGCTCTCCTCGATCTTCTTGCCGCGCTCCTCCATGGTTTTCATGATGCCCGGCAGGGCGACCTTGGCCAGCACGATCCAGATAATCAGGAAGGCGATAAGCGCCGGGATGAACTCCGCCATCTTAGGGATGAGGATGTCCGCACCGGCGGCGCCGTCCTCGGCGAACGCGGAAACCGGCATGAGCAGCGCGGCCGCGGACGCGGAGAGTGCGATCGCGCTCTTCTGGGATGAAAGATTCATACTTGACGCTCCGTGCTATTTAACGATCAGCGCGACAACGAAGCCGATCAGAGCCAGAGCCTCGCCGAAAGCGGAGCCCATGATGAAGACGGTGAACACGCGGCCCTGGACCTCAGGCTGACGGGCCATAGCACCCGTAGCACCCAGAGCAGACAGGCCGATAGCAAGACCAGCGCCGATAACACCGAGACCGTAACCGATAACTCCCACGATTCCTCCTTTGTCGTGCGTGTCTTATTTCACGCAGGATAACCTTTTTATAACTGCCGGGCTCCATGGGTACGGGCACCGGCGGTTTAACGAATTGCCTTACCTTTAAGGCACGAACGGAAGACTACTCCTCCTCCGCGACCTCCTCTGCCTCGGAGACATACACGGCGGTAAGGACCGTGAAGACGTAAGCCTGGATGGCGCCGACCACAAGCTCGATCGCATAGATCAGGATGAGGATGGCAAGCCAGGCCAGCGAAGGCAGGGCGCCGACGGCGTGGGCCGCGGAAACCTGCTGAAGCAGCGGCTGCATGAACATGCTCGCCATGATGGCGAACGAGCCCATGACCACGTGTCCTGCGAACATGTTGCAGAACAGACGGACGGCAAGCGTGATGAGGCGCAGGAAGGTCGAGAAAAGCTCGACGACCCACACGAGCACGTTCATCGGGAAGCTCACGCCCTGCGGGGCGAGGCTCTTGATGTAGCCGATCACGCCGTGAGCCTTGCATCCGTAGTAGATGAAGTACACGAAGGCGAAAATGGCGAGTGCGGCGGTGGAGCCGATTGCGCCGGTGCCGGGCTTCATTCCCGGGATCAGGCCGATCATGTTATTGATCAGGATGAACAGGAAAAGCGAGCACAGGAACGGGAAGTGCTTCTTCCAGTTCTCACCCACGACACCCTTGCCGATATCGTTCTCGACGTACTCGATGATGTACTCGAAACCGTTGACGAAGAAGCCCTTGGGAACCAGGGTCTGCTTCTTCTTGAACACGGCCAGGACGATCAGGAGCACGATCGTGGAGACGATCAGCCAAAACGAGTACTGCGTGATGCCGCAGCTCAGATCGCCCACGACAGGGGTGGAGCTGAACTCGCTGACCAGATGATTAATCTCATCAGGCAGCTTTTCAAAAATTTCCACGACTTACCTTTCGACCTCATGAGGATCTCGCAGCGCCTTGGCGACGCGAACCGCGCAGGCGGCCATAAAGGCCACGAAGCCGATCGCCTCGCCCAGGAGGAACATGCGAAATGCCTCTCCGAACAACACAAACACAACCAAGGTAAAGACAAGCAACGCGATTGCCGAGACCGCGAGACTCACCATACCCTTGAGCATGTCCGCATTCTGCTTATCGTCAAGAACCGGCTTGAGCGTAAAGACAAAGGGAAGGAAGGCAATCGCGCCCGCGATGGCACCTGCAACGATAGCGAGCAGATCGGCTATCTGAAACACTGGCGTCCTCACTTTCCTTTTTTATCGCCTCACAGGACAGTTCCCGCCAAACATTGGTGACTATTGTACGAGCCAATCGCTAAAGTACAACCGAAAAAGCATCGGTTAATACGCACCTGTTCGTTTTCTTAAGACCTTCTTTATGCCGCAGGTACGGTAATACGTTTTTCTCGAACCCTGCAGGGCAAAACGTCCGTTAACAGGAGTGCGCGCGGTCGTCTTTTGCTCGCCCGCGCGCACCATTTCTTCGTATTTTCGACGTTAGCCGGTATGGCCCAGAGATTACAGCGTGCCGTAGATGCGGTCGCCGGC
The DNA here is from genome assembly GCA_902494685.1 of uncultured Collinsella sp. Taxonomy (GTDB): domain Bacteria; phylum Actinomycetota; class Coriobacteriia; order Coriobacteriales; family Coriobacteriaceae; genus Collinsella. The sequence continues at coordinate 2,057 of CABUUE010000064.1, read as the reverse complement.
GTCGCCCAGGCCGGGAACGATGTAGGCAGCTTCGTTGAGATGGTCGTCGATGGCGCAGGCATAGATATGCACATCGGGGTCCTTCTCAGTCAGCGACTTGAGGCCCTCGGGGGCCGCGACGATGCACAGCATGCGGATGTCCTTGACGCCGCGCTCGCGCAGGTAGCTGATGGCCATCTCGGCCGAACCGCCCGTGGCGAGCATGGGGTCGACGACCAGGCAGATGCGCTGGTCGATATCCTTGGGCATCTTGCAGTAATACTCATGCGGCTCGTGGGTAACCTCGTCGCGCTCCATACCGATGTGGCCCACGCGAGCGGAGGGTACCAAGTCGAGGATGCCATCGACCATGCCAAGGCCCGCACGCAGAATGGGAACGATGGCGAGCTTTTTGCCGGCGAGCTGCTTAAACGTTGCGGTGGTGATGGGGGTCTCGACTTCGACGTCTTCCATGGGCAGGTCGCGCATGGCCTCGTAGCCGTCAAAAAGTGCGAGTTCGCGCACGAGCTGGCGGAACTGGTTGGTGCCGGTGTTTTTGTCGCGCAGAATCGACAGCTTATGCTGGACGAGCGGGTGATCGACAAGGGTCACACGGGACGTATCGTAGGTGACGGTCATGGGTTGATTGCCCCTTTCGTTGCGGCCGGAAGATGGCCTTGCTGACAAGGCGCATGGCGATGTTGTTGCCGCGCGCCGTGCATAAGTTTAACGGTTTGTTGTATCGAGCAGCTCGTCGCAACCCTACTGAGCGGTGTTGAGCGAACGCTTGACGGCATCACGCCAACCAGCGAGATTGCTCTCACGGCGCTCGGCGGACATATGGGGAAGGAAGGTCTTAACGATCTGAGCGTTTTGCTCCAGCTCCTCCAGGTCCTCCCAATAGCCGACGGCAAGGCCCGCCAAGTACGCGGCACCGATCGCCGTGGTCTCCACCGTCTCGCACTGCAACACGGGGATATCCAGCAGATCGGCCTGGAATTGCATGATGAACTCGTTGCGCGAGGCACCGCCATCGACAGACAGGCGCTCAATCGAAAGTCCCACGTCCTGCTCCATGGCGCGCAGCACGTCGTAGCTCTGATATGCCATGGATTCGCAGGCGGCACGTACGATGGTCGCACGGCTCGAGGCGCCGGTCAGACCGCACACGATACCGCGGGCATGCGGGTCCCACCAGGGAGCGCCCAGACCCGCAAAGGCGGGAACGAAGTAGCAGCCCTCATTGTCGTTGATCGAAGCGGCGAGTTGTGCCGACTCGCTCACACTCGAGATGATGCCGATGTTGTTGCGCAGCCAGTTCATGGTGGAACCGGCAGCAAAGATGGAGCCCTCGAGTGCATAGCTGATCTTGCCGTCCGCGGCGATACCGATCGTGGAGACCAGACCGTTCTTGGATTCGACGACCTCGTCGCCGGTGTTCATGAGCATAAAGCAACCCGTGCCATAGGTGTTTTTGGTCTGGCCGGGATGGAAGCAGCAGTGGCCGAACAGCGACGCCTGCTGATCGCCCGCCACGCCCATGATGGGCGGCATGTTGGTCATGATGTCGCTCGCGACGCGGCCGTAGTCGCCCGAGCTCCAACGAACCTCGGGCATCATGGAACGTGGAACGTCAAAGAGCGCCAGCAGGTCGTCGTCCCAATCGAGCGTATGGATATTAAAGAGTGCCGTGCGGCTGGCATTGGTGTAGTCGGTGGCAAAGACCTGGCCGCCGGTGAGGTTGTAGATGAGCCAGGTGTCGATGGTGCCAAACATGAGGTCGCCCGCCGCCGCGCTCTCGCGTGCGCCGTCGACGTTGTCGAGAATCCACTGCACCTTAGAGGCCGAGAAATACGGGTCAAGCGTAAGTCCCGTGCGGGAGCGCACCAGCTCCTCGCAACCCCGTTCAACCAACGCGTCGATCGCCGGCGCGGTACAACGGCACTGCCATACGATGGCGTTATAGATGGGCTGGCCGCTCACGCGGTCCCAGACCACCGTGGTCTCGCGCTGGTTGGAGATGCCGATGGCGGCGATGCGATCGGAATGGATGCCGCTCTTAAACTGAACCTCCATCA
>CABUUE010000063.1 GCA_902494685.1 uncultured Collinsella sp. | reverse complement strand
CGATGATGTCGCATTCGCCGAGTGTCTTGTCGTTGAGCTCTCCGGCGACAGTGCCCATGCTGGCGGCCGTCATGACATCGTCATCGGGGTCCCAGGCCAGCACGCGGACGCCCGCCTGCGCATAGCCGCGGGCAAAACTGCCGCCGATGAGGCCCAGGCCGACGATGCCGGCGCACTTAGGGCCGCCCTGGTTAACGCGCGCGTTTCTCACCGTACCCATGGGCTACTCCATGGTCTCTTGGCAGACAACCTCGCGGATGGCTCGGATGCGGCGCATGGTGTCGTCGAACTGATCGGGGGTGAGGGCCTGGGCGCCGTCGGACCAGGCTCGGCTCGGCTCGTCGTGGACCTCGATCTCCAGGCCGTTGGCACCGCAGGCGGTCGCGGCGAGCGCCATGGGCTCAACGTAGCGGGTGTAGCCGGTGGCGTGGCTGGGGTCGGCGACGACGGGCAGGTGCGACAGGTGGTGCAGCACCGGCACGGCGTTGAGGTCGAAGGTATTGCGGGTGCGGGTCTCGAAGGTGCGGATACCGCGCTCGCACAGGATGACGTTGTCGTTGCCCTCGCTCATGATGTACTCGGCTGCCATAAGCAGCTCGTCGATCGTGCCGGACATGCCGCGCTTGAGCAGAATCGGGGTCTGGGTCTTGCCGACCTCCTTGAGCAGGGGGAAGTTCTGGGCGTTGCGGGCGCCGATCTGCATGACGTCAATCTTCTTGTCCAAGAAGACCTGCACGTCGCGTGGGTCCATGATCTCGGTGACAATCGGCATGTCGAGCTCGGCAGACGCCTCGCACAGCAGGTCGAGGCCGGCGGGGCCCATGCCCTGGTAGGCGTAGGGGGAGGTGCGGGGCTTGTAGGCACCGCCGCGCAGCATCGTGGCGCCGGCGGCCTTCACGCGGCGTGCGATGCGGATGAGGTTCTCGCCCTCGACGGAGCACGGGCCGGCGATGACCTGGAACTGATCGCCGCCGATCTTGACGCCGTGGCCGCAGTCGATGACGGAGTCCTCGGGGTGGAACTTGCGGTTGGCGCGCTTGAACGGCTCGGAGACGCGCTGCACGCGCTCGACGACATCCATGGACTCGAGCAGGAACGGGTCGATTTTGGTCGTATCGCCCACCAGGCCGATGATCGTCTCGTTCTCGCCGCGCGAGACATCGGTCTTCAGGCCCTTTTTCTCAATCCAGCTGACGATATGGCCGACGGCCTCGTCGCTGGCGCTCTGCTTTAAAATTGCAATCATGGTGTGCCTCTCACCTCGATGGATAACTTTTGCAAAAACGGCCCGCATCGCGAGCCGTGTATATATGGTGCATGAGAGTTTATACTATCTGACTCGCTTTTGCCTTCTAAAGCGGGCCGTTGCGCCGCGTCTCCCACGTAATTGCAAAGCTTTTTCTTTTATTTTGATAGCCCGTGGTGCACTTGGGTATAATGCCAAACGTTGGCCCTATTAGCTCAGGGGATTAGAGCGTCTGCCTCCGGAGCAGAAGGCCGTTGGTTCGAATCCAACATGGGGCACCATCGAACGTAAGACCGTCCGAACCTCGCATGGTCCGGGCGGTTTTTCTTGTACCGACGCGACGTGATGGGACGTGGTATGGCAGCAACGGATATCGAGCGCGGGCTTTCGACCGCCGAGGTCGAGGAGCGCATCGCCGCCGGTAAGATCAACCGCAACATGGAGCTCAAGACCAAGTCGGTCAAAGAGCTCATCATCGAGAACCTCTGCACGCTGTTCAATTTGATCAACGTGATCTTGGCGTTCCTGGTCATTTTGACCGGTTCGTATAAGAATCTGACGTTCCTGTTCGTGGTGTTCCTCAATACCGCCATTGGCGTCATCCAGTCCATGCGTTCCAAGAAGATGGTCGATAAGCTCACGCTGCTGACCTCCAAGAAGGCCATCGCGGTGCGCGACGGCGCCGAGGTGGAGCTCGACCTGGACCAGATCGTGCTCGACGACATCATTCGCCTGGGGCGCGGCGACCAGATTCCCGCTGACGCCGTGGTGGTTTCGGGCGAGGCACTCGTGAACGAGAGCCTGCTGACGGGCGAGAGCGACCTTATTAAGAAGCAGCCCGGTTCCGAGCTCATGAGCGGCAGCTTTATCGACTCGGGCATGCTGCGCGCCCGCGTGATCCATGTCGGCGCCGACAACTACGTGGCCAAAATTAATAACGAGGCCAAGTACGTCAAAAAGGTCAATTCCGAGATCATGAACGCGCTTAACGCCATCGTGCGCTTTGCGAGCATCATCATGATCCCGCTCGGTTTGGCGTTGTTTGCCTCGAGTGTGAGCGAGCTGTGGGATGCCGCGGGAACCCCGGGCGATAGCGCGCTTTCCTGGTGCTTCTCCGAGCTGCTGGCCGGTCGTGTGCCTTCTTCGGCGCTGCTGTCCACGGTGGGCGCCCTGCTGGGCATGATCCCGCAAGGCCTGGTGCTGCTGACTTCGTCGGTGCTCGCGATTGCCACGGTGCGCCTGGCGCGTCGCAAGGTGCTGGCACAGCAGCTCTACTGCATCGAGACGCTCGCGCGCGTCGACGTGCTGTGCCTGGACAAGACGGGCACCATTACCTCGGGTCGTATGGAGGTCGAGGGCACCTACCCGCTGCCTGTTGAGGGTGTTGGCTTTGGCGTGGACTCGGTCGAGGCGGCTGTTCCCGTCGATACCACAGTGCTCGATTTTGCGCTGGCTAACGTGGCACGTGCGACTTCGGCCGATGCCAACGAGACCTGCCAGGCGCTGCTCAACTATTACGCCGATCGCCCGGTCGAGGTGTCTGAGCCGCTGTCGGTCATTCCGTTCTCGTCCTCCAAAAAGTGGAGCGGCGCGTCGTTTGCGCAGGGCTCCTATGTGATGGGCGCCGCGCAGTTTGTGCTCTCTGATCGTGTGTTTTCTCAGGTCGAGAACCGTGTCGCCGAGCTTGCCGATACCTGCCGCGTGCTCGTGGTGGCGCGCGTGGACGGCTTTACGCCCGATGGCGATATGGTGGGCGAGGCCGAGCCCGTGGGCTTTGTGACCATCCGCGACGAGATTCGTACCTCGGCGGCCGAGACCATCGGCTACTTTAACGAGCAGGGCGTGACCCTCAACGTGATCAGTGGCGACGACCCGCGTACGGTGTCGTCGATCGCACGCGTGGTGGGCGTGCCGGGGGCGGACGCTTATGTGGACGCCACGACGCTCGATACGCCGGCCAAGCTCGATGCCGCAGTGGACCGCTACCATGTCTTTGGTCGTGTGACCCCGCAACAGAAGCGCGAGCTCGTGCAGGCGCTCAAGCGCCGCGAGCACACCGTGGCCATGACGGGCGACGGCGTCAACGACGTGCTGGCGCTCAAGGAGGCCGACTGCTCCGTGGCCATGGCGGCCGGCTCCGATGCCGCGCGCAACGTGGCCGAGATCGTGCTCGTCGACAACGACTTTGCCTCGATGCCCGCCGTGGTGGCCGAGGGCCGTCGCTCCATCAACAACCTGCAGCGCTCTGCGGCGCTGTTCTTGACTAAGACGCTGTTCTCGATGGGCCTGGCGGCGCTGTGCATCGCGCTGCCGCCGTACCCCTTCGAGCCCATCCAGATGACGCTCATCAACTTCTTCTGCATCGGCGCGCCGGGCTTTGTGTTGGGCTTGGAGCCCAACAATGCTCGCGTGAAGGGATCGTTCCTGACGAACGTACTCAAGCGGGCACTGCCGGCGTCGATTGCGGTCATTTTGGCTGCGGCGCTCGATATCTTTGTGGCGCGCGTGTTTGGCTTTAGCCAGCTCACGCTGTCTACGATGTGCCTGCTTACGTCGTGCGCGGCGAGCGTCAGTCTGATCTGGCGCATCTCGCAGCCGCTCACACCCTTACGAGTGGTGCTCTTTGTGTTTGTCGTCGCCGGTATTTTGACGGGCGTTATCGGATTCCCGGAGCTGCTGTCTATTGCCAACCTGTCGATGGGCCAGATGGTTATCTTGGCTGTCATCGTGGTCTTTACCTGCTCGGTGTTCTTTAAGCTCGCCACGATGATGGATTCGCTCAAGCCGCGTCGTCGTCATGCCGCAACTGGTTTTGGCCGCGGTGTGCGCGTCCGCCTGGGTCGCGGTGGCGGCAAGGTGAGCTCGACGGGTTCGACGGCCGAGCGTTTTGCCAAGCGCTTCGCCGCCGACATGGCGCAGCGCCGCGAAGATCGCACCGTTCGCGAGGCCGAGGCCCGCGCGCTCGAGGGCGTGGCCCAGGCCCAGCCCAAGAAAAAGAGGAGTGCCGGAGCCAAGCGCTCTCGCGTGACCAAGTCCGCCCAAGGCATCAAAGTCTCGATGCCAAGCAAAAAGAAGAAGTAGCTACGCGCCCTGGCGATGTTGAATTGGTGCCTTGTTCCTGTGGGGCCGTGGCGATGTTATGCTCTAACCTCGATTATTTGAATTGCTTCGAAAAGAGGATGCCGTGATCTGCCCGCATTGCCTTAAGACTATCGAGGACGGCGCCTCGTTCTGCCCCTACTGCAACGCCTATGTGGGTCCGGGTGATGGTCCCGAGCACACCGAGTTCGTGTTCTGCGAGGGCTGCGGTGCCCGTCTTTCTCCGCATGATCGTACGTGCCCCAAATGCGGACGCCCCGCTCCGGGTATCCTCTCCGAGGACGCGGCCGCATCCGACCTGGCAGCGGGCCGCACGGCGGGCTTTCCGCGCCTAACGCAAGAGCAGATCGATACCGAGGTGCCGCATGCGCCGGCCTCTGCCGCTGCGGTGCTTTCGGACGCCGCTGACCCCAATGAGACCTGCGTGCTGCCGGCTTTCGATAAGGATTTCGGTATCCCCAAGGTCGATATTCCCACGCCCGTTTCCCTGCATGACGATGCTCAAAAACCCAAGCGCAAGGTGCATCCCGACGAGGACGCCTATCACAAGCACAAGCGTCATATCCCTAAGCCGCTCATCGTCATCGCGGTCCTTGCCGTCGTTTGTGGCGGTGCCTATTGGTTCGTGACGGCCGATCCCATGGGTGTCATGCCTGGCTTCTACGACCAGTTTGGCCAGGCTGCGCAGACGACCTTCCCCACGCGCCAAAAGGGCGAGGCGACTGAGGACGATACCAAGCAAGACGATTCTGCCGAGGTGGTCCAGGAAGAAACGGTGCTCACCGATGATCAGCTCTATACCAGGCTCGACGGTCTGTATCAGACCATCGTGTCCTACGGTGACGAGGACCAGATCGGCGAGGTTATCGATTCCTTTAACAACGGCTATCTCCGAACGCCGCTTTCTACCCGTCAGGAGCTGTCGCAGAGTGCCTACGCCCTGCGCGACCAGATTAAAAAGACGCAAGATGAGCTCAACAACCTTAAGTACCAAGACGATACGGTCTATGCAGATGACATCGCCCACTTAAAGCAGCTTGCCGAGTGGATGTATGAGCGCGTCGACGTGATCTGCCAGAGCTGGGATATCTCGCTGGCCATTCCCGATGGCGAGTCGATGAGTTCCCACCAGAGCGAGATCCTGGCGCCCATCGCACAGGGCGGCAACAGCGCGCTGAACCAGTACGACGCCAATGTGGGTTCCTGGAAGCCGCAGCAGCGTTCCTAAAATTAGTTCGCCATAGTCGGCATAACCTACGTGCGCAATTGATGTAAGCCCATGCTTATTGCTACAATTCGTACAAATATGCTTTAAACGCACGAGGAAGGAACCACATGTTTGGTTTTAAGAAAGAGCTCTACACGCCCGAGTATCAGCTTGCCGGCGACGAGTGCGCCGTTATCGAGACGTCGAAGGGTACCATCAAGGTCAAGTTTGACGGCGAGGGCGCTCCCATTCATGTCGCGAACTTCTGCGAGCTTTCCACGATGGGTTTCTATGATGGCCTTAAGTTCCATCGTTATGTGCCCGGCTTTGTCATTCAGGGTGGCGACCCCAATACCCGCGATATGTCCGGCGCCGACGTCGCTGCCGGTCTTGAGGGCCCCGACGGCATGCCCGGTACCGGTGGTCCCGGCTACTGCATCAAGGGCGAGTTTGCCACCAATCCGCGCAACAGCCATGTCGATGGTGCCCTTGCCATGGCACGCTCCATGGACCCCGATTCCGCGGGTTCGCAGTTCTACTTCTGCCTGGGTGCCCAGCATAACCTCGATTCCGGTTACACCGTCTTTGGTACCACGGTCGAGGGTCTCGATGTGATTTCGCAGCTGCGTGCCGGCGACGAGATCGTCCATGTCGAGATCGTTCACGAGTAAAGGGGACTTCCTTGAATAGCCAGCTGATCCAACAGGGCCGCGCCGCTTACCGCGCGGGTGATTTTTCCGCTGCAGCCCAGATGCTTGGGGCGGCAAAAACTCCCGATGAGATTATGGGCGAGGCCGATCACCTTCGTGGCAACGCCTTGATGCACCTGGGCATGTATGCCGAGGCCGCCGAGGCCTATGCCGCCGCCCTCAACGACGGCACCTACGGCAAGCGCGGCGCGCTGCTCACCAACCGCGGCAAGGCACTCGCCGCCGTGGGCGACTACACGACGGCCGCTCAGGCGTTCTCTGCCGCTACGCAGGACGCTTCTTATGCCACGCCGTTCAAGGCCTATCTGGGCCTGGGTAATGCGCTGTTCCAGTCGGGCGACTATGCCAACGCGGGTACTGCCTTCCGTCAGGCTGCCATCGACGGCGCCAATCCGGCTCCTGCCGCCGCACTCGGCGAGCTCGGTCGTTGCTTCATTAAGCTCGGCCGTCCGGCGGATGCCGTGGAGACCTACCGCACGGCTATCGACTTTGCCGGTCCCCGTGACGATACGCGTGCGCTCAACGCCGGCATGGGCCAGGCGCTTTCTGCCGCCGGCCGTCCCTCCGACGCACTCGACGCCTTTAACGCCGCTACTGCCGATGGCATCTACCAGCTCACCTCCGAGCAGGCCGATGAGCTTGCCCGCGTGCACGATTCGCTTGCCGCGTTGTCTGCCCAGACGGCTATGGCCACGGCTCCGGCGCCCGCGATGGACGCTCCTGCCGTCGATCCGCTCGATCCTACGGGCGCGACCGGTCAGTTTATGCCCGATCCCTCGGACACCGGCTTCTTTACGCTGTCCGAGTCCGAGATGGTCCAGCAGGACCGTCAGGATCGTAAGCAGGCCAAGGTCCGTCGTCGCCATCGCCACACGGGTCTCAAAGTCTTCATCGTGCTGCTTCTACTCATTTTGATCGCCGCGGGCGGTCTGGGTTTTGCCTACACGCGCGGCTTTGGCTTCCCGTCTCAGGAGTCTGTCGTTACCGATCTGTTCCAGGCTGCCGGCGACGGTGACACCGCAAAGGCCGAGTCTTGCCTGGCCTCGAGCCTGCCCGAGGACGCCAAGTCGATGATCATCTCCTCGATTCCGCAGGGCGCCACCGTCTCCATTGAGGGCATGGACCAGTCTATGACCGAGACCACCGCCAAGGTTAAGGCTTCGCTGTCCAAGGGCGGCGAGCAGGAGTACACCGTCAAATTCGTGCGCTCCGACAATCATATCGGTTGGGCCGTTTCCTCACTCGATATGGATTTCTCGGCTGCTGACAACCAGTAGTGACCTTATGGGATTTAGCTTTGCCCGGCGCTTCACCGCAAGTGAGGTGCCGGGCTTGCGCTAGTATGATGAGCTAGTAGTTTTCCAGCAATCATCCAACACATCAGGAGTTGCGTTGTTTTCTTTGATGGATATGTTCTTCGGTAGCTATGCGGGCGATCTTGCCATCGACCTCGGCACCGCAAATACGCTTGTCTCCGTGCGCGGCAAGGGCATCGTCATCCGCGAGCCCTCTGTTGTCGCTATCGACAAGAACGACGAGCGCATCCTGGCGGTCGGTATCGAGGCAAAGCGCATGCTCGGCCGTACGCCCGGCAACATCGTGGCCGTTCGTCCCCTTAAGGACGGCGTCATCGCCGACTTCGATGTTACCGAGGCCATGCTCCGCTACTTTATCGACAAGGCTTCCGAGAAGCGCTATCCGTGGACCCCGCGTCCGCGCGTTGTCGTCTGCGTTCCCTCCGGTGTCACGTCGGTTGAGAAACGTGCTGTCTTTGAGGCCACGATTCAGGCCGGTGCCCGCCAGGCCTACCTGATCGAGGAGCCCATGGCTGCCGCTATCGGCGCCGACCTGCCCGTCGAGGAACCCACCGGCTCCATGGTCATCGACATCGGCGGCGGTACCACCGAGGTCGCTGTTATCGCCATGGGCGGCATCGTCGTCTCGCAGTCCATCCGTATTGCCGGCGACGAGTTCGACCAGGCTATCCTCACGCACGTTCGCGATGCCTACAACCTGGCCATCGGCGAGCGTACGGCAGAGGACATCAAGATCAAGGTCGGCTCCGCCGTGCCGCTCAAGGACGAGCTCGACGTCGAGGTCAACGGCCGCGACGTGATCACCGGTCTGCCCAAGACCGTGCGCAT
>CABUUE010000062.1 GCA_902494685.1 uncultured Collinsella sp. | reverse complement strand
TTGGTGTAGATGGAGTTGATCATGAGGTCGAGCAGTTTTTTGCTCTCGGTCTTAAATTGACGCATGTGCAGTCCTTTCGCGCTACCCCCGTCCGCAAAAACGGCCCGGTTGCCCGAGCCGCATCGCAGACCTGCTATGTTCAGACTTAGATTTTATAACCCATTAGCGCGCATATATACATACGGAATCGAAAAACTGCATGTCCAAACGCTCCGATGCGCCAATTGCCAAGGAGTGTCCCCAACAGCCGGCAGAAAAGGAACGTCCCTAGCTGCCATCTACGCGCTTGGCCATCCAGGCATGGGGCTGGCCTTCATCCTCATAGTCCACCGGGGCAATTTGCGTGTAGCCCGCCTTTGCATAGAGCGGCAGCACGTATTCCTGCGCATGCAGCTTAATAAGCTTAGCGCCGGCATCGCGTGCACACGCATCACTGGCCTCAACGATCGCACTCGCCAAACCACGACGACGCATAGCCGGCAGCACGGCCACGCGCCCCATAATGTAGGTCTCCCCCGCCGCGACGCCTTCGTCCAAGTCGCACGCCGGCGACACCGGAGCCTCTGCGTCAGCCGCGCGCTCAAGCTCTTCGGGAAACACGCGCGAGCAACCGGCAAGCTCACCGTCTACATAGAGCGTCACATGAAGGCAGTTCGGATCCTCGTCGATAGCGTCGAACTCATTCTCGTAGCCCTGCTCGTCCATAAAAACGACGCGGCGCACCAACGCCGCGTCATCAAAGCATCCCGTCTTAAGTTGGATATCCATGGCTGCCCTTTCATTCAATGCGAACGTTAGGGACAGATTTTAGCGAAAGTGAGCTCCGCGCACGCTAAACTTCGCGCGAGCCTTCGCCAGGCAGTCGTAATGACCCACGTTATGGGCATCGCTCGCGATGAAGCTGTACAGGTTCTGATCGAACAGGCGCTGTGCCGGCTTTTTTTCGCGACCAAAGCGACCGCCGGCAATAAAGTCCGCCGAAGCCTGCAGCTTGCAGCCCATATCGACCAGGCGCTCTGCCACGCTTACATCCTTTTGAACCGCACGATAGCGCTCAGGATGAGCGATGATCACCTGGTAGCCACGGCACTGCAAATCGTAAATCGTGTTCTCGTACTCTCTAAACGCATACGCATCGGCATGCGTCGAAAGCTCGAGCAGAAACTCGTTGGTTCCATCGAAATGCAAGTGCTCCGCGGCATCGATACCAAGCTCAACGAGCTTTCGATGGTTGACCTCGAAGCCCATCTGGAGCGGAAAACCGTCAGCGTTATCGCGCAGCAGCTCAAAGGCATCCCACATCTTGTCGTAATCAAAATAGGGATCACGGCAGTGAGGAGTGCAAACGATTCTGGTTACACCGGCCCGCTTGGCAGCCTCGAGCATCGCCAAGCTCTCATCGAGATCGGCGGCGCCGTCGTCTACACCCGGCAAGATATGGCAATGAATGTCACGCATAGGTCAGCCTTAATCAACTAAACGTTTGCTCGGTTGGTGAAGATACCCTTTTTGGAAGTCCCCTGATCGTCGGAGCCCTTCTTCACCTTCTTACCGTCCTTGGTGTAGTAGGAGTAGTAGTACTCGCTGGTCTCGGTCTCGCAGTAGTTCATAACGGTACCGATGAGCTTGACCTTCTCGGACTTCTTAAGCTGACCGATGGCGTTGAGCGCCTCCTCGCGCTTGGTGAAGTCCTCGCGCACCACGAACAGCGTACCGTCGGTCAGGCTGGCAATCTCGGCAGCATCGATGAAGGTGCCGACCGGGGGAGCATCGAAGATGACGTACTGGAACTTGGCGGACAGTGCCTTTACCAGCTTAGCAAAGCGGTGAGAGACGATGATGTCGGCAGGATTGGGAATATGCGGCTCGGCATCGAGGAAGTAGAAATTCTTCTGGCCCGTCTCGACAATCGCCTGGTCAATAGAAACCTGCTCGGAAAGGACTGCATAGAGTCCGCCGCGGGAGCGAACGCCGAGCATATCGGCAAGGGACCTGCGACGCATATCGGCCTCGACCAGGAGCACGGACTTGCCGCTCGTGGCGATAGCCTGGGCAAGGTTGATGGAAACCGTAGACTTGCCCTCGTTGGGAATCGAGGACGTGACGGTAATGGTGCGAATGGGGTCGTCCACGCTCGCAAAGCGGATGTTGGCCAGAAGGGTCTTGGCGGCATTCTGTACAACGAGCTTATCGGTGTTCTTTGCCTTAGCCATGCCTATTTACCACCTTTCATAGCCGGAATTCGGCCAACAACGGGAATGCCCAGGAGCTCTTCTGCCTCTTCGGCACCGCGGATGCGGGTATTGAGCATGTCTGCCAAAACGACATAGGCAACTGCGATAAAGATACCGGCGAGGAACGCGACAGCAACGTACAGCATACGCTTGGGACCGCTGGGGGCTTCGGGGGTCTTAGCCTCGTCGATAACGTTGATGCTCTGGGCAGCGCCGACGTTCTGAGCGACCGTACTCACCGAGCTGGCCATGGCCTTTGCGACCTTAGCCGTCTCCTTGGCATCGGTGCCGGTAACCGAAAGCGTAATGACACGCGTGGTGGTCTCGGAGGAAACAGACACCTTGTAGTCATCCAGATCGGTGAGGCCCAGTTCATTGGCTGCGCCGCTCTTAACGCTATCGCTATCCAGCAGCGTGGCGATATCGTTGGAAAGCATCTGACTCGCCGAGAGATCGTTGTAGCTCATCTGACCGCTATCGTCGGTCTTGGCGAGAATGTACATGCTCGTCGTCGCGGTATAGGTGTTGTCCATCGCAACGAAGGACACGATGCCCATGGCGATCGCGCAGACCACCGGAAGGGTGATGACCAGCTGAAGGTGCTTCTTCAGCAGCTGGAACAGTTCGAGAAGGGTCATGCAGCTTGCCTTTCATTTCCCCAGTTCGGATTGACAAAACTGTCCGTATGTTATCGCATCTTTTTACCGAGACCAAACTCTATACATAAGAAACAGGCTCTCCTGTAAAAATGTCGGAAGCAATCGTAAAATTGCACAACAACGCCGCACCCGAAAGTCAAATGCGGCGTCTGCATCAATATCTATGTTATATCGCTATGCGAATGGCTCGTCCTGCTGTATGGGAAACGTCACCGTAATGGTGGTTCCCACGCCCAACTCGCTCGACAGATCGAGCGTGGCGTGATGATACAGGGCCGCATGCTTGACAATGGCAAGCCCCAGACCGGTTCCGCCGCGTGCCTTGGACCTACTCTTGTCCACGCGATAGAACCGCTCAAATACCTTGCCCTGTTCTTCAGGCGCGATACCGATTCCCGTGTCGGCGACCGCAAGGAACGGATGGCCTTCGTCGTTGGTGCCGCACTGCAGCGTAACCGTACCGCCGGGTCGATTGTAGCGGATGGCGTTGCTTGCCAGATTATAGATGAGCTCGTCAATCAAGCGCGACACGCCCTCGATGACCACAGGCTTGGTCTCATGACTTATCGTCACATTCGCCTGACGGGCGACCTGTTCAAGACGCTGCTCGACCGCGTAGATGGCACGCGAGAGCTCAATAGGCTCCGTGGACCCAATGGGCACCGCCTCGCCCTCAGCTGCACGCTCGGCCTCGTCCAAGTTAGACAGCGTAAGGATATCGTTGACAAGCGCTGCCAAGCGGCCCGCCTCACGATAGATGCGACCGCCAAAGTTGCGCAGGTCGCCCTCGCCCTCGACCATGCCGTTTGCGATGAGCTCGGCATAGCCCGAAATCGCCGTAAGCGGCGTCTTGAGCTCATGGGTGATATTCGCCGTGAACTCGCGGCGCATACGGTCGTTGTCCGCCAGCACCGCCATTTGGCGCTTGAGCTCCTGGCGCTGCGACTCAATACGCTCAAGCATGGGGACCATTTCGGCATAGGCGTGCTCATAGCTACGGCGTGGGTGGTCCAAATCCACCTCTTGCAAAGGCGCGATGATGGCACGGGACTCGCGGCGCGCCAAAAAAAACGAGAGTACCGCACCCGCTGCTGCGATAAGCAGCATCGGCGCCACCATCGACAGCAAAATCGCCGCAACGCCAGGCTGGGCCTGCGCCAAGCGGACAACCTGGCCGTTATCAAGGGCGACGGCGCGATACAGCATAATCTCGTCGAGCGTAGAGCTTGCGCGCTCCGCGGAACCCGAACCACTCTCAAAGGCCTCGATGACCTCGGGGCGATCGCCATGGTTGGGCAGTGTGGAAGGCGACGCCTCGTTGTCGTAGGCAACCGATCCATCCTTGTTAATCAGCGTGATGCGCAAGTCCTCTCGATCGAGGCTACGCAAGAACGGGATGGGCTCCTGCTGCTCGTCGAGGGCGGCAGCAATGAGCTCGGTTTCTTGCGCCAGGTTGGCACTCGTGGCATCCGCCAAGGTGTTTTGCACAAAGAACGCACCCAGCACCGTAAACGCCACGATAACCGCCATGGCGCAGACAAAGATCGTCACAAAAACGCGGTGCGACAGCGTATGTTTTCCCTGGGGGGCGAAGACCACGGGTTACTCCTCCGATGCGGTGGCCGCGGTGTCGTCACCTTCGGCACCATCACCGGCAGAAGGCTCGGCCAAGCGGTAGCCCACGCCGCGCACGGTCTCGATGGCGCTGGCATGCTCGCCCAGTTTTTGGCGAAGCGTCTGCACGTGCACGTCAACGGTGCGCGAACCGCCGTCGAAGTCCCAGCCCCACACGCTCTGCAGCAACGACTCGCGGGTAAAGACCACGCCGGGCTTGCGCATGAGGTACTCGAGCAGGTCGAACTCGCGCAGGGTGAGCTTAAGCGACTCGCCGGCAACAGTCACCTCACGATGGCTGGGCGAGAGCACGATGTCGCCCACGCTGAGCACATCGCTTGCCTGTTTGACCATGCCGCCGCGACGCAGCAGTGCGCGGCAGCGGCTGGCGAGCTCCATGAGCGAGAAGGGTTTAGTCAGGTAATCGTCGGCACCGCCATCGAGCGCCATCACCTTGTCGAGCTCGGTGTCCTTGGCGGTAAGCATCATGATGGGCACCGTCGCCGTCAGGCGGTCGGCGCGGAGGCGGCGCATAATCGCCAAACCATCGGTATCGGGCAGCATGATATCGAGCAGCACAGCATCGGGCACCCGTCGCGCCACGGCAGCCTTAAACTCACCGTCGCACGAAAAGCCTTCGGCCTCGATCCCCTGCTTGCGCAGCGCATAGACCGTCAAATCCCTGATGTTGTCATCGTCCTCGACGTAATAGATCATGTTGAACCCCTTTGCGGCCGGCATGACCGCATCTTAACCCTAAAGGTACCTTTACTAGATGGTATCAGCCAAAACGCCCCGTCAAATAATCCGCCGTGCGCGGATCGGTCGGATTCTTGAAGAGTTGCGCGGTGGGCGCGTGCTCCACCAGCTCACCCAGCAAAAAGAATGCGACCGAATCGGAGATACGCGCCGCCTGCTGCATATTGTGCGTAACGACCACGAGCGTGCAGGTCTCTTTGAGCTCGCAGGCCAGCTGCTCCACCACCAGCGTCGACACGGGATCGAGTGCCGAGGTCGGCTCGTCCATCAGCAGAATGTCGGGCTGCACGGCAAGTGCGCGGGCGATGCACAGACGCTGCTGCTGGCCGCCCGAAAGACCCAGACCCGACTCTTTGAGCTTGTCCTTGGCCTCGTCCCACAGGGCGGCGCGTCGCAGGGAGTCTTCGACCAGCTCGTCGAGCACGACGCGATCGCGCACTCCCATTCCGCGAGGACCGTAGGCGACGTTGTCGTAGATGCTCATGGGAAACGGGTTGGGGCGCTGGAACACCATGCCCACGCGCTGGCGAAGGCGGCAGATGTCGTAGTCGCCCAGGATATCTTGACCATCGAGCGCAATCTTGCCCTCGATTCGGCAGTCCTTGATGCCGTCGTTCATGCGGTTAAAGCAGCGCAGCAACGTGGACTTTCCGCAGCCCGAAGGCCCGATGAACGAGGTGATCTGCTTGTCGCGGATCTTGATATTCACGTCCTTGAGCGCATGGTGGTCGCCATAGAACAGGTCGAGGCCCTCGACATCGATTCGCGTCGGCGAGGCGGCAAGATCCTCTGCCGTGGGGCGAGTCGCATCCCCAACCTCGCGCTCGTGCGCGGCCTCGGCCTGCGCTTTCATGAGTTCTTCAAGCTCCGTGGGCTCCACAGCCGCAGCAGCCGTCATACCGCATACCTCCACATCGATATCAATTCAGCAGTATCGATAGTAGGAATCGCGGCTCATATGCACGTGAGCGCATTGTCAAGTGTTTGTAAGGGCACACTGGCTATGCGGCGGGCAGCTCGATGGTGAATATCGTGTGTTCGGGCGTCGATTCACATGCAACGGTACCGCCGTGCGCGCATACGATCTCCTTGGCGATGGCAAGCCCCAGTCCAGCGCCGCCGCGATTGGTCGCACGCGCCGCATCCAGGCGATAGAACTTCTCAAAGATCACCTTGAGCTTTGCCTCAGGGATGGGATCGCCCTGATTGATAAAGCGCACGCGCACGCCACCGCCGTCCCGGCGTCTGGCCTCGATCGTGATGGTCGAGCCCTCATAGCTATAGGCAATAGCGTTTTTCATGATGTTGTTGAACACGCGAGCCATTTTGTCGCCATCCACGAGCACCGTCAGGTCCTCGCGAATATCAACTTGGACTTCCTTATGCTGCTCGTTGAGGATGGGATAGAACTCGTCAGTCACCTGAGCCAGCAGCAACCCCAGATCAACATAGCCGCGCGTGAGCACGATATCGTGGAAGTCAAAGCGCGTGATATCGAAGAACTCTTCGATGAGCGTATCGAGCCGGTGCGCCTTGTCGAGCGCCACGCCCGTAAAGTGCGCACGTTGCTCAACCGGCAGCTCGGGAGCCTCTTGCAGCAGCGAAAGATAGCCCACCACACTGGCAAGCGGGGTGCGTAGGTCATGTGCCAAGTACGTGACCAAATCGTCCTTGCGATGCGACTCGTCACGCAGAGCTTGCTGCACCTTGCGCTCACGGTCACGCACGCGGTTAAGGGCGCCCTCGACCTCCAAGAAGTCGCCGTCGATGTTATCCCAGGTGTCGGGGTGATCGATCAGGCGATCTTGAATACGAGCGGCCAGCACACAATCGGCATGCTGCTCGCCCTGCTCGTAGCCCTGGTAGTACAGGGCGCGGCCACACAAGAACAGCACGCACGCGGCAAGCGCCAGCACAAAGCCAAGCATGTTGAATACAAAGCCGGCATCGAACAGCACCGGCCCTTCGATGCCGCCGAGCGCCATGGCGCCAATCGCCAACGTCATGGCCCACGCGGCGCCGCCAATCACCACGCAGCGGCACACGATCTCAAATCGATCGATCAGCAAAAAGCCGACAAGCAGCACCGCCAAGATTCCGACGATGTTGTCGATGCCAATCAGCAGCAGGCTCAGCAAAAAGAGCAGCACCGTTGCAAGCGCGCGGTTGTCGACGACCGACCTCACGTATTCAAAGAGCCGATCGGGCACCTCGAACGCTTCCCTATCGTCTTTTGTCATATCAAGATCCTCACAAGCGAAAAGCGTTATTCGATGATGTAGCCGACGCCCCAGACGTTTTTGATAAAGCGTGGCTTTTGTGCGTCGTCGCCGATCTTTTCGCGCAAGTGGCGAATATGCACCATCACCGTATTGTTGGAGCCGGGCATAAAATCCTCGCTCCACACCGCGCGGAACAGGTCCTCCACGGCCACCACGCTGCCGCGATGCTCGACCAGATACAGCAAGATTGAATACTCGGTGGGTGTGAGGCGTACCGGTGAACCGTCCACTGTCACGGAACGAGCATCGCGGTTGATCTCCAAGCCGTCGAGCTGAATGGTCGGCGACTCGGCCGCCTGTGCACGGCTACCGTAGCTGGTGTAGCGGCGAAGCTGAGCGTGCACGCGCGCGATGAGCTCCAGCGGACGGAACGGCTTAACCACGTAATCGTCCGCGCCAAGCGAAAGGCCCCCGATCTTGTCTTGCTGGGCATCGCGCGCCGTCAGCATGATCACGGGATAGGTATGGCTGGAACGGATCGTACGCAGCAGCTCAAACCCATCGATATCGGGCAGCATGACATCAAGCAGCGCCAGATCGAACTCCTGCTCCAAAATCGCCTTGGCAGCATCGGCCCCGCTATAGGCAATCTGGACATCAAAGCCCTCTTTTGTAAGGTAGATACCAACCAAGTCGGCGATGGCCTTCTCGTCATCAACTACCAAAATGCGCTCGTTCATGCGTGCTCCTCTCGCGCTCCATTATGCCCGAGGGGGCGCCCGTCACACACAACAAGCGTGGGTGATTAAGTCGGCCTTAAGCACCCTTGCGCCCGTTCGGGCGCGGGGTTGATTTCCGATCTCAGCCGAACACATTGAGCAAATAGGCCGTTCCCGCACCTAGCCGAACGCCCCCGCTGCCCCTCCCGGGGCCCGGGGGCGCCGTTTTCCCAGTTGAAGGAACGG
>CABUUE010000061.1 GCA_902494685.1 uncultured Collinsella sp. | reverse complement strand
TCTACGACGTTGACGCCGGCCTCGTCGGCGTCGGCCTTCCAGTTGTCCATCCACTCGCCCTCGGCCCACGAGTAGGAGCCAAAAAGGACGACCTTCTTATCGCCGAGGGTCTCCTTGACCTCGTCCCACATAGGCTGGAACTCGTCATACTCAAGCTCCTCGGAACCCATGGCGGGGCAGCCGAAGGCAATGGCGTCATAGCTGGCGGCCTTGTCTGCGGAGAAGTCGGCGCAGGAGATGACCTCTGCCTCGGCGCCGGCACCGGTTGCGCCCTCGGCAACGAAGTTTGCCATGGCCTCGGTGTTGCCTGTGCCACTCCAGTAGACGACTGCGATCTTGCTCATATGTTTTCCTTTCGGTTGTGCGGCGTGCGGCCGCGTTTTGTATGCTCTATCGGGTTGCCTGGACAAGTTGTCTCAGGGTGCAGCCCTGTTGATAGATGTAGGTAAGGTATTGCGTGCATGCGCGATAGGAGTCGAAGGTCGTGAGCGCCTGCTCAACGTTTGTGTATACCTTCCATGCGCCAAAGACCTTATAGTTTTCGCCGTGCTGGACGATAAATTGATGGACATCTTCGTAGGGATAACCCAAAAAATAGCCAATTTCGTGGGGGAACTCGCACGTGCACCCCGTATCGCAGTGCCTATTCCGTGCGAGTGCGCAGACGCTGCCGTCATAGGCGCTTTCTGCGGCATTGCTGCTTGCCAGCGTGATGCGCGCGGCGAGATGCACCAGGGATGCGGACAGGTTGTGGACATCGTAACCTTCGGCGGCAAGCGCTGTCGTGGCGCGGGGGTCGGAGAGGTATCGCATGAGGTCCGCAGGGCGGTACACATAGATGAGCGCCCCGCAGGGGCGCCAGACCAAAACGCTCATATGGATCCCGAGTGGCTGGAGCTCGCGGTTGCATTGGGCTATGACGGCGAGCAGACGAGAGCGTCGCTCTTCGATATGGGCGGCGCCGGGTTTTCCGTTTTGGTTGGCGTAAACGCCGGGATAGGTAAAGAGCGATGCCGGTTTGATGCCCGCGAGCGTAGGGGAGCAGTTGCGCACGACAGCCGTTTGGTATGTCGGGATGTCAATGGTTCGAGTCACGATGCTCCTTTCGGATCCTCAGCTGTTAGCCTAGGAAAACTTATACACGAAAGTAAGCCTTGGTCAACTAAAAGTTTGAAGAGGGAAACTAATTGACCGAACGGACATGATTTTGGGTTAAGATGGGGACACCCCATGGGGGTATCTAGATAGGGCTACTTGAAAGGGGAACGCATGAGTGACTTGCTCAACCCTGCGAATCTCATCGTGCTGGCCGTCATTGCCGTCGGCATGTTTTTTGGACTGCGTCGCATTGCCGCTTCGACACACGGGAAGAGTTGTTGCAGCGATGGCGCGAGCGGCAAGAAGGCCAAGAAGGTAGTGGTTGCGGATACCGATCCGTCTCACTATCCCTATAGCGATGAGTTGCTTATCGGCGGCATGAGTTGCGACGGCTGCGCTCAGAACGTGGCCAATGCCCTGAATGCGCTGGATGACGTGTGGGCGACGGTGACGTATGCGGACCACACGGCACGCGTACGCTCGAAGCGCCCGGTTGATCGCGACACACTCGAGACGGCGGTGAGGGACGCGGGCTATTACGTTATGAAAATGTAGGCGTTGCCCTCTCCGGTGGGTACCGGCCTCCTGCCCATCGTGACTATCGGCATCCAAAATTTGCGCAAAAAATAATCTTTAGGTGCGGCAAAAGTGGAGTTTGGTGACGGTTTGCGCGGAATTCGCTACCAATCGAGCGTCCATTGGCCCGGCCAAATAATTACAGGTATATGCCTAGAGGGTTATTGCTGTGCTCAGATTGCAATTAACCGTGGACAGAAATGAAGAATGCTAAAACTGGGCTTTAGGACAGGGGAGGCTATGGCCTTATGAGACGAGTGGGAACACTTGGCTTGGTGGCAGCGCTTGCCGCTATCTTGGTATCGCCGCTGCCGGCGCACGCCGAAGACGCTTCGGGTGCCGTTACCTACAATGCGGGAAATGGGTATTCCTTTGAGAAGCTCTCGCATCCTACGGTAGGAACGTCGCTGCCGGATGGCATCGTCGACTACCAGGGTGACGGTGCCGTTGCCGTTCCGGGCGCCGATGGTAACACGGCCAACAACGAAGGCGATCGCGGCCAGAGCTACACTTGGGCGGCTGCGAGCTATGGTGACTGGCTTTATGTGGGCACCTGCTATGCGGCGATGGGCAACACGCTTACGCTCATGAACGGCACGCTGGGCGATTCCTTTGATGCCGAGACCATGCGCCTGACGCTGGAGGCCATGTTTAACGGCACCTTCTTCTATGGACAGCAGAAGGAGGACGGCACGGCCGACAAGGACAGCGGCGGCATCTTGGTCAAGATCAATACCAAGACCGGTGAGACCAAGCTGTTGCTCTCTGAATCGCTCAACGGCGTTGGCCCTTTGTTCCGCAATGCCGTGAGCTATAAAGGCAAGCTCTATTTCTGCGGCAGCGTCAGGACCAATGGCGGCAAAAGCGGCCTGCCTGCTGTATATGAGATCGATCCTAAGACGGATGAGTACAAAGTTGTCTATCAGGGGCTTTCGAGCATGCAGGACTACGGTGCTGCCTACAAGCAGGGCATTTCTACCGGTATCCGCGGCATGTGCGTCCATGATGGCCAGCTCGTCATCAGTAATGTGGGTAAAGACGCGGCCGGTAACTTTGTGTCGACAATTCTGACGTCGTCTGACCCGTCGAAGGGCCAGGACAGCTTCACCGAGATTGCCAACTCGGGCACGCTGTTTGGCTATCCGGCGATTCGCTATCAGGACAGCATCTACGGCGGTGCCATTTGGGATATGGTCTCGTACAATGGCCATCTCTATGCGACCATCTGCACCGGTACGCCCGAGAACGCTCCCGATGATAATTCCATGCAGTCGTTTGCCATGGTTCGTGGCGACAAGAACGCCGACGGCAGCTATTCGTGGACTCCCATTGTTGGCGACAAGGCGGACGGTGCAAAGTACTGCTTTGGCATCGATCCTGCCCGTACCCGTTCTGGTGCTGCCAACCTCATCGTCTACAACGACTACCTCTATATCGGTGAATACAACGACGAGGAGATTGCTCTCGAGCGCATTCTCTTTAATAAGTCCAAATCTGACGAGAGCGGTAAGAGCAGCATGGGCGGCGTTGACTGCTCGTTTGTGAATGCCAATCTTGAGCAGTCGGTCAACATCTATCGCATGGACAAGAACGAGAACATGGAGCTCGTCGTTGGCGATCGCACCGACATGTTCCCCGAGGGCGGTATTTCCGGCCTGACTTCGGGCTTTGGCCGAAACGAGAACCAGTACATTTGGCGCATGCAAAAGTTCGACGGCAAGCTGTATATCGGTACCTTTGATACCGCGAGCCTGCTTGAGCCGATCGGCCAGTTCTCCAATGGCGACATTATCGATATGACGCCCGAAGAGTGGGCCTCTCAGGTTCAGCGCCTTAGGGACCTGCTCAATCACCTGCTCGACAAGAAATCGCCTGACGACCCCATCGTTCCCGTGAACACGCTTGCGGACGATGATTCAAACGAGGCCGCCGAGGTCGATGACGAGAAGGCTGAGGCCGTCGAGGTCGATGGCGAGAAGGCTGAGGCCGTCGAGGTCGACGACGAGAAGACTGAGGTTGCTAAGGGCTTTGGTGACCTGAACGATGCGCTAGAGGATGCCACGGACGATCTTTGCGATCAGACCGCGACGATGTCCGCGGACGTTGAAGACGACGCCGCTTATGTCCAGAAGATCGATAGCGAGATCGCGTACTTCAAGTCCTTTGCCGACCAGTATCAGGACATGCTCGATAGCTATGAGAGCCTGAAGCAGCAGTACGAGGATGCCTATGGCACCGAGCTGCCGAGCGATATTCAGGATGCGCTCGATAAGCTGCTGAGCGAGGAGAATCTCAAGAAGCTGCAGAGCGTGCTTACGTGCATGTGTTACCTTCGCGATGCCGAGCGTGGCTTTGATATGTATGTGACCGAGGACGGCGTGAACTTTACGACGCTGACGACCAATGGCTTTAACGATCCGTATAACCATGGTCTGCGCACCTTTGCGGTGACCAACCAGGGTCTGTGCCTCGGTACCGCTAACCCGTTCTATGGCTGCCAGGTTTGGATCCAGCGCAAGGAGAATTCGGAGAATCCGATTGATCCCGGTACTCCGGATCCGACGGATCCCACCAATCCTTCGCAGCCGGGTGGCGGCGATCAGCCTGGTGGCAGCCAGACGGGCGGCAATGACCAGTCGAGCAGCACCACGACGACCGTTTCGACGACCGCTAAGAAGGCTCCGAAGGACGGCTCGCTGCCTCACGCTGGTGACTCGACCCTCACGCTGGTCTTGGGATTGCTGGTTGCAGCTGCCGCAGTGCTTGGCATTGCTCTCGTCTTGCGCAAGCGTTCTCGTCGCTAGACTCGACCACGCAGCTCAATGTCCTGGATATCGTCGAAGTTGATGGCGATATCCCTGAGTTTGAGCAGCTTGAATGCGGGTAACACTTCGTCGAGAATGCCCGTGCGGCTACGATGGCCGTATGTATCGTAATAGGTGACGCGCACCAAGTCGCCGCGTTTGAGGCCCTCGAGCTTTTTCGAAAGCTCGAGGGCTTTTTCTTCCGTGAGTTCGCATTTGGGCTCAACAGTGATCTCTTGTTTGCGCACGAGCTCGTAGTATCCCGTGAGGGCGGCAAAGGGCATAAACTGCGCGGCACGGCCGGCGCGGACGGCGCCGTTGGCGGTGAGCTTGGGGCCGGCGGATCGACGTCTTCCCTCGGGGTCCGCTAGACGTTCAAAAGGCGTCGGCGGCCGCATCGGCTGTTGTTGGGACTTAGGCACGATGTCCTCCTACCTGAGCGTTGCGTTCGCGTGCGGTGGCGCCGGCGGTAAAGCTTAATCCCTTGACGAGCGCGTTCTTGCCGTACTTGCCCTTCACGGCCAGGACGGCGCGCGCCAGGTCGCGCTCGCGCTCATCGGCCTTAACATCGCTGAACAGGTCGATAGTGGCAAATTCCTCGGGCATGAGGTTGCCAAATCCTAGGTTGATGCGCTTGACCGGTCGTTTGGGATCGACAGTCTGCGCCCAGAGCTCATCGAAATAGCCCATGATCTTCTTAAACGAATTGGTGCGCTCGGGCAGCTTTTGCGAGGCGTTGGAGTGCGCAAAGAGCGCAGCATAGCCACCGCGCGGTTTGCCGCCGTGCTCTCCCACAAAGATGCCATCGATTGCCTGCGCCTCGCGCACCAGGCGGCGCCGTTCGTCATCGCGCTGGACGGGCTTGGGCGCACGGGGCGCGAGCTCGGGGCCGGCGGTTGCGGTGGGTTCGATACTCGACGTGCTCGAGCGTAGGTGCCCGCATCCGTCCACATATTGCGCTGTACCGCTGGCATCGAGCCGGCGTATGTCGGCTCGTTCACTCGCATAACCCACAAAGAGCGAGATGCTGTCACAGACCACGTGCTTATCGACTAAGTCCAACACGGCGTTGTCGACCATCTCGCGCAAGACGGTGTAGGCCTGCTCATAGGCATAGCCTTTCGATAGCACTTGCCCCGTGGTTGTTGAGGTTGCCTGCGGGCGATAGGCCTGAATATCGGCGATGGTTGTCGGCTCGCGCCCAAAGGCGTGGTCGATGAGATACTCGGCATTGACGCCGAGCTCGTCGTAAAGCAGGTTTTCGTCGAGCGCAGCGACGCCCATCAAATCGTAGACGCCGTATTTTTCGAGTCGTGCTGCCACGCCGGGCCCGATGCCCCAGATGTCGGTGATGGGGCGGTGAGGCCAGATTTCCTTGCGGAACGTCTCGTCGTCGAGTATGCCGATGCGGCTGGGTACGTGCTTGGCGGTAATGTCGAGCGCTATCTTGGCCTGGAATAGGTTGGGGCCGATGCCGACCGTCGCCGTGATGCCGGTGCGCGCGAGGACCTCGTCGCGCAACATGCAGGCAAAGCCTTTGGCATTAGTGTGGTAGAGGTCTAGATAGGGCGTCACGTCGATAAAGCATTCGTCGATCGAATAGACGTGAATGTCTTGCGGGCTCACGTATTCCAGATAGATGCCGTAGATTTTCGCCGACACTTCCATGTAGTGCTGCATGCGCGGTACGGCCTTGATGTAGTCGATGCCGTCGGGAATCTCGAACAGGCGACAGCGGTTATGGATTCCGAGGTCCTTCATGGCCTGTGTGATGGCGAGGCAGATGGTCGTGCGCCCGCGCGATTCGTCGGCAACGACCAGGTTGGTGGTGAGCGGGTTGAGCCCGCGGTCAACGCACTCAACGCTAGCGTAAAACGTCTTGAGGTCGATGCAGATATAGGTGTGACAATCGTGCCCCACGCGTCCTCCCATCAAACACATGTTCTTATCGAATGCATGTTCGATAATACCCGCTCGTCCGGACACCGTCAAAACCTGTCCCTTTTTGGCAGGTACGGTCGTGCGGCCGCATCGGGTTTTAACGCAGCTCTAAAGAGTGCGAAACAGCTCGGAAAACCTCGCTTCGTAGCATGAGCCTAACGATCGATACCACCATAAAGCACGGAAGGGTTGTGGGGATAATGGTCAACTATGGGTTTGGTATGCCGACGCGCCTTGTTGCGGATGGAGACGTGGCTCGCTGGTGCGGACGATTGGTCGCTCACTACGGTGGCACCAAGGCGCTGGTCGTGCTGGGCGGTGACAAGCATACGCGCGATGAGCTCGTCTCGGCGGCACTCGGCTCGGTTGATCGAGCTCTGCTCGAGCGCGTGCTTTTCCGCTGCGGCTCGGTTGGCGATGGGGGAGACGAGCTGATCGACGAGGCCGTGGCCCTGGCGACCGACGAAGGCGTGGACTTTGTCCTGGCGATCGGCGATGCCGATACTGCCGGCTTTGCGCGCGAACTCGCGCGTCGCATGGCGGCGCTCGATGCCGGCGAAGACGGTTTTGTCCCTTATGGATGCATTGTCTCGGAGGGCAAGGTGCCTGCCGTCGTGGGAGCCGGCGAGGTTCCCGTTTTTGCCATTATCGCTCCCGAACTGCTTGAGGGCATTGGGTCTCCTCTGCGAGAGTTGCTCGGTAGCGTCTGCGCCGCGGCCTGATATTTGCCATAAAGGGACAGGTTAATTTTTGTAGGTAAAGCGTTTGACCTGCCAAAATTGACCTGTCCCTTTTTGGTCGGTCGCCGTTTGGGGGCGGATTGGCAACGCTCGCTGATTACGGTCTTGACCTGCGCTAGAATAGGGTCGTCTGATTATCCGGGCGCATGGAGGTGTGCGCCCGTATGTTGAGGAGGACTTTATGGCAACTGTTGCCGCACCTATCGACGCTACGTCGACCGCCGCTTGGAAGGCGCTCGAGGCCCATCAGGAGAAGCTCGAGGCCGAGGGTATCGACCTTAAGGCATGGTTCGCTGCCGATGCAGAGCGCGTGAACAAGCTGAGCTTTGACGCCGGCGACCTGCACTTCGACCTGTCCAAGAACCTGGTGACCGATGAGACCGTCAAGCTGCTGTGCGATCTTGCCCGCGAGGTGAAGCTCGAGGAGCGCCGCGACGCCATGTTCTCCGGCGAGCACATCAATACCACCGAGGACCGCGCCGTTCTGCACACCGCGCTGCGCCGCCCGGCAACCGAGAAGGGCCAGCTCATCGTCGACGGCCAGGACGTCGTCGCCGACGTGCACGAGGTCCTCGACCGCATGTATGCCTTCGCCGAGCGCGTTCGCTCCGGTGAGTGGAAGGGCGTTACCGGCAAGAAGATCGAGCACCTGGTGTCCATCGGCATCGGCGGCTCCGACCTGGGCCCGGTCATGGCCTACGAGGCCCTGCGTCCCTATGCCGACGCCGGTATCGACTGCCGCTATATCTCCAACATCGACCCCAACGATCAGGCAGAGAAGCTCAAGGGCCTCGATCCCGAGACCACGCTCGTAATCATCGTCTCCAAGACTTTCACCACGCTCGAGACCCTCACCAACGCCCGCGAGGTCAAGACCTGGATGCTCGAACAGCTCAAGGCTCAGGGTGCCATCGACGGCTCCGATGAGCAGAACGCCGAGGCCGTGGCCAAGCACTTCGTCGCTGTCTCCACCGCACTCGACAAGGTTGAGGCCTTCGGCATCGACCCCGCCAACGCCTTCGGCTTCTGGAACTGGGTCGGCGGCCGCTATTCCGTTGACTCCGCCGTGGGTCTGTCGCTGATCGTCGTGCTCGGTCCCGAGCGCTTCCAGCAGTTCCTTGAGGGCTTCCACGCTATCGATGAGTACTTCTGCAACACCCCGCTCGAGAGCAACGCCGTCGCACTGATGGGCCTGCTCAACGTCTGGTACGTCAACTTCTTCGGCTCCAAGAGCCACGCCGTGCTTCCGTACTGCCAGTATCTGCACCGCTTCCCGGCCTACCTGCAGCAGCTCACCATGGAG